>PKDP01000103.1 GCA_002862585.1 Flavobacteriales bacterium
AGAGCCAAGGAAATAACTGTTGTTGTGGGACATCACCCTGATAGCCAACAACAATAGGAATATTATCTGACTGAAAATCCATTACCAAATCATAGTTAATCCTTACGCCATACTTGAATAGCATATCGGTTAAATTTAAATCATTGGGAATTGCCATTGAAAATGGTGAGTTACCCTTTAGGCTGTCCATATCCATAATTACTCCATCGATAAACCAAATGGTTTTCCCTCCATTCATTATGTATTGGTCTACAAGGAACTTATCAACCTTAGAAAAGCTTTGTGTCGGTTTAGCAATTATTAAAGCGTCGAACTTATTAAGTCTATTGAGTTGATTAAATAGGGAAGGAAAGCCATTAACGTCTAACTGATAGTCTTTTATGTTAGTTCTTTCAACATTAAAATATTCTGATAAAGAACCCTTAACTTGACCTAATGAATGGGTAATATCAGCTGTTTCAGCTTCATTTAATTCATTATGACCATCTAGAAAAGCAATAGAGGGTTTGTTATTGTTCATGAGCTTGAAAAGTGCATTTGTAAGCTCAAATTCAATGTCTTCGATTGAATTATTTAAAACATGTTCAGGATTTGTTCCAATTTGGTTTTGAAGAAGATTTAGCGATTGACTTCTTCCCTTGTAATAAACGATTGCACCAGGGAAAATTATCTGTTCACTATTACCAGTATTTTCTTGAACTTGTAGATTAGTAGGCTCAAGTCCATTTTCAGACAGTTCTCTAAACAATTTATTACGTTCATCGATGGAGCTAAAATCATTTGTATTGATGAATTCATACTCAATAAATGAAGAGTAATTTCTAAATTCATCTAAAATACTTTTAGTTGAATTCTTTAGTCTTATAAAGCCTGAAGGTAAGACGCCATCTAAATATACTTTCACGTAGGCAATGTCATTCAATGACTTAACTACATCTTTAGTAGTATCGTTTAATGAATGCCTTTTTTCTTCAGTTAAGTCTAATCTAAAGAAGAAAAAACTTGCCACAATATTTAAAAGAATAATTATGAGCATATTCAATAGTAGCTGTTTGTTCAAATATCCTTTCATCACTTGTTTCGTATTGAATGAATAGTTAGTAGTATGAACAATGCATTAAGAGACAAGAAGTATATGATGTCTCTACTATCAATAACTCCTTTGCTAAGGCTATTATAATGGTAATCAATGCCAATATAGTTTATGGCTAATTCTATTTTACCATTAGAGATTTCATTTGCAATTAAGTCAAAACCAAAGTAGAAAAAACTACAAATGATAATGGCTATTAAAAAAGATGTAATTTGATTTTTGGTGGTTGATGAGGCAAATACTCCTATGGAAACAAATAAACTGGAAAGTAGTATAAGCCCAATGTATGAACCAATAATTCCTGCAGAGTCAACGTTTCCTATATTATCTGAAAGTTGGTATACGCTGTAATAATATACTAGAGTAGGAGCAATTGCCATTAGAGTAACAATAAGCCCTGAAAAATACTTAGATAATACAAGTTTAGAATCTGATATAGGAAGAGTTTTAAGCCTTTCTATTGTCCCTTCCTTGTATTCGTCAGAAAATAACCGCATAGTAAGTGCTGGAATGAATATTATAAATAGAAATGGAGATAGACTAAAAAGTCCATCCATCTGTGCAAATCCAGAATTAATAATATTGAAATCTGATGAAATTATCCAAAGGAACGCACTATTAGCTAATAAAAAACTCAGAATGATGATTGTCCCTGAGGCGTGACTAAAGAATGTATTGAGTTCTTTTTTTAATAATGCAATCATTAGACAAATATTATAAAATCTCGATAAGACTCCAAGCCATTGGCTTATTATTAAACAGTAATTTTACTTTACTCCAAACAGAATTAAAAAAATCAGAATTCCTGTAAGAATTTAGGTGATTTTCACTTTTCCAAAAACTATGGGTAAAAAATGTGCAATCATCATTTACATCTTGAAGTAGGGTAACAGATTCACAACCATCAAAAGTTAAAATTTGACTTTTATTATTTTCAAAGAATTGCTTAAATTCATCTACTTTATTCGGCTTTATCTCAAGCTTTACTATTCGTTTAATCATAGAATTCAATTCTTACAGTATCATTTATTTCTAGCCCCATTAGTGATGAGGCTGAGCCCATATTAAGCGAAATAGTAAGGTTACCAGTAGAAATAAACATAGCAAGTGCATCGCCTAACGGAACTTCATTGTATTTCTTTTTAATGCTGCTAAGCGAGTAATGTTCTCTATTGCCTAAATGTATTGAGTATTTTCTTCCCTTAGCTACCTCATTGAATATGCTTTGATTTATATTAGTAATTGCATTTCCATAATGGTCAATATGAACAATTGATCCACGAATGCTATTTCTTTCATGTAAGGGAACTAGTTTTGAGCTTTTATTCATGAAATCAGCGGCTGGCGAGCCAATGAGTTCAAGTGTGCCGCCACGAGCAATATGGCA
Organism: Flavobacteriales bacterium; assembly: GCA_002862585.1. GTDB lineage: Bacteria > Bacteroidota > Bacteroidia > Flavobacteriales > UBA7312. The sequence continues at coordinate 2,481 of PKDP01000103.1, forward strand.
GGCAGCTTTTACAAAAACATCATTTATGGGAAAGTTTTCATTATCGGAATCCATAGATGTTGTAATGTGAACAATTTTATCGGGCTTTATATCTAATAACAATGAGAACAAACCGTTATCGGTACCAATAAAAAAATGTTCATCTGCATATACTGCAATATGAGGTGTTTTTTCATTAGACTCGGCATTTACACCTATAATGTGGATACTTCCAGGAGGGAAATCTTTATAAACATTTTTTATTACAAATGCAGCGTGTAAGACGTTGAAAGTCGGAATGTTATGACTAATATCAATAATATTCACCGACTCTAATTGCCTCAGTATGTTAGCTTTAACAGCACTAACATAGTGATCCGTATTGCCCAAGTCTGTGGTAAGTGTAATTATTGGCATAATGTTGATAAATTAATCCAAATATTTATCACAAAAGTTGTTATTTTGTCATTCCAAAAGTAAGTATAAATTTAATGGATTCGAACATAATATTCAAGTACAATAAATGGGTGAAAAAATAATTGATTTAAAAGGAGTAAATCCTATTGATATTTATGGCACTAACAACAAGACCTTGTTGTTCATACTTGATTTTTTTCCTAAAGTAAAAGTTGTTGCTAGGGGAAATACCTTGAAACTTATTGGTGATGATGAATCTGTTAATTATTTTGAATCAAAGTTCAAACTTATGTTGGCTTATTTTTCAAAATATCAACGGTTGACTAATAGCAATATTGAACGGATTATTTTAGAAGACAGTGTTGTTCTAGAAGGTAATAACGAAATACTTGTTCACGGTACTCATGGACGAATTATTAAGGCAAGAACTACCAATCAGAGAAAAATGGTAGAAGAGTCTTTAAAAAATGATATGATATTTGCTGTTGGTCCTGCAGGAACAGGTAAAACCTATACTGCTGTTGCCATTGCTGTAAAAGCCCTGAAAAATAAAGAGGTAAAACGTATTATTCTTTCTAGGCCAGCAGTAGAAGCAGGTGAGAATTTAGGTTTTTTACCTGGTGACCTTAAAGAAAAGCTAGACCCGTACTTACAACCATTATACGATGCTTTAAGGGATATGATTCCATCTGAAAAGCTAAACGAATATATTGATAACAGAATAATAGAAATTGCACCTCTTGCGTTTATGCGAGGGCGTACATTAGATAATGCATTTGTGATATTAGATGAGGCTCAAAACTCTACTAAGCAACAGATGAAAATGTTTCTGACTAGAATGGGTAGAGCTGCAAAGTTCATCATTACTGGTGATGAAACACAAATTGATTTACCACAGAAGCAGCCTTCTGGTCTTTTAGAAGCATTACACATTCTAAAAGGGGTAAAGGGTATAAGTGTTATAAAACTTGATGACAAGGACGTCATTCGCCATGAATTAGTTAAAAAAATTATTAAAGCGTACAAAGTAAAACAAGAACAAAAATGAGTAATGTAATTATTAAAACAGATTTTAATTTTCCAAACCAAACTCACCTATACAAAGGTAAAGTGAGAGACGTTTATTCAATAGGAGAAAACCAATTGGTAATGATAGCTTCAGATAGAATTTCTGCTTTTGACCATGTATTACCGCAAGGCATCCCTTATAAAGGGCAAGTGTTGAGTCAAATTGCATCTAAATTTTTAGATGCTACAGCTGATATAGTTCCAAATTGGAAAGAAGCAACTCCAGATCCTTCTGTTACAGTTGGAAAAAGATGTGAGCCATTCAAAGTTGAAATGGTTATCAGAGGTTATCTAACTGGTCATGCCTGGAGAGAATACAGAGACGGTAAGCGAATGCTTTGTGGAGTACCAATGCCTGACGGAATGGTTGAAAATCAAAAATTCGAGGAAGCAATTATTACTCCAACCACAAAAGCTGAAGTAGGTCATGATGAGGATATTTCTAGAGAAGAAATTTTAGCTCAGGGTCTAGTTTCCGAAGCTGATTATGTTCTTCTAGAAAAATATACAAAAGAATTATTTGAGAGAGGTACTGAAATTGCAAAGGAAAAAGGTTTGATTTTAGTAGATACTAAGTATGAATTTGGAAAAGATTCTAATGGTGTAATCAATCTTATTGATGAAATCCATACGCCAGACTCATCTAGATATTTTTACATTAATGGTTACAAAGAAAATCTTGAAGCTGGTAACCCTCAAAAGCAATTATCCAAAGAGTTTGTTAGACAATGGCTTATTGAAAATGGTTTTCAAGGCAAGGATGGTCAAAGTATTCCTGAAATGAGTCCAGAATTTTGTAATTCTGTATCAGAAAGATATATCGAATTGTTTGAGCATATTACTGGTGACAAATTCATTAAAGAAGACGTTTCGGACGTTCTCAATAGAGTTGAAAGTAATATCAACAACTATTTAAATCAATAATAAAAAGCCCCGCTAAGGGGCTTTTTTAGTATACAGGGTATGAAGTTGTAATCGGGGACTTGATGCAAAGTAATCGACCTTTACTTATAACATCAAATGTTACAGAAGACTCGTCTTCAATGATAAAGAAATCATCTGTACTGGCATGTATTGATTCATTTTTGACTTCTCCCTCGATTATGTAGATAGAATAGTATAATTCATCTTCAAAATGCAATTCAAAAGACTCCTTATCGAATTCTATAAAATCTATTTTTATACCTTCTGCTTCAAGTTGTATAGGTGATTTGTTACCTACAACAGTTGTTTTATTTCCATTCTTTGGAAGATCACTGTGTTGAACATCAATGTATTTAGCCTCTTGCTGTAATGTTTTTCTTAAATCTGGGTTAAACCAAATTTGAAAAATTGATGTATCTTTTTTCATCGCTTCAGCATGTGATATTCCTCCACCAGCTTGAATAAGCTGAACGTCTCCTTTTTTAAGAGTAATCCATTTTTTTAATAGGGTATCGTAATGAATAATTTCCCCTTCAAGAACTATAGACATTATTTCAAATCCTTTATGGGGGTGTAAGCCAATAACACTATCTTTCTTTGCAGAGGCATGTGCCCAGTAAAAAATATTAGAATAAGGTTTTAAACCCCCACCGTCTTGAGGGAAACCAATGGGCTTATTTTCAATAATTTCTCCATTATTGAATTCTCCATAGGCCTGTTGAGATTTAGTGAAAAGATTTATCATATTTTTGTAGTCAAGTTGAGTACAAATATCTTAATAAACATTTAAAAAGTCCATTATGAAAAAGATAAGAACGGTTAATAAGCGTGAAATAGAGGAACTAGAAGAGCCTGTTGAGTTAAAACTTATTACAAAATGTCCTGCAAAATGGATACTTATTGATGAAGAGACTGGTCAGGTTTACAGAGGATCTAATTCTACTGAAGTTGGTAAGATGTGGGAATTAATTCGTCCCCAAAAGTAAAGTTTACCTTTCCCCAAATATGGAGGAACCAATTCTTACCATATTACTTCCTTCTTCTATGGCAATTGAGTAATCTCCACTCATACCCATTGATAGTATTGAAAAATTAGGCTGACTTTCTTTTAGCTCATCATAACTATCTTTCAGGTACTTAAATTCTTTTCTTACTTGATTCTTATTATCTGTGTATGTTGCCATTCCCATAAGTCCTACAATTGACACATTAGGGAAATCAGTTTTAAGAATTTCAATAACACCATCTTTATCTAGACCGAATTTACTTTCTTCTTGAGCTATATGTACTTGAAGTAGACAGGTAATAACTCTATTGTTTTGCTTGGCTCTTTTGTTAATTTCTTTAATTAGTTTTTTTGAATCAACTGCATGGATAAGACTAACGAAAGGAGCAATATATTTTACCTTGTTAGTCTGCAGATGACCAATCATGTGCCATTCGATATCTTTAGGAAGTGATTCCTCTTTTTCAACGAGTTCTTGAACTTTATTTTCTCCAAAAATACGTTGACCAGCTCCGTAAGCTTCTATTATCAACTCATTAGGTTTAGTTTTGGAAACTGCTACTAAATGAACGTTGTCAGCTAAGTGTTTTTGTAAATGAAGTATATTATTTTTTACAGACATCAATCATTGATTTTATATATTAACATACCACTTCGAAGTTTAGGCTGTATATAGGTGCTTTTTGGAGGCATAGAACGACCATTATCGGCAACATCTTTTAATTGACTGAAATTGACAGCTTTGAGTATAAATGCCAATTCGAACTCTTTACCATCAATCTTATTTTCAATATCTTTTAAACTCACACTACCATCGACAAAAGAAAGTCGCTTATCATTTCTTGGGTCTGTGATTCCTAAAATAGGGCTAAGAATATTTTTTGATAGGATAGAGGGGTCTAGCTTTTCAACACAGTCTTCTCGCTCTACAAATTCACTTTTCGCTACCATTGAATACCATTGATTTTCTACGTATATGGCTATTTCATCCTTTTCTTTGGGCTGAAAGGCTTTTTCAATTTTTTGTATTGTATATTTTTTTTCAACAGCTATTAGAAATTCATTTTTACTTAGGCCGTTCAAATCTTTAACTAATCTATTAAAATTAATGATTTTAAGCTGATCTTCTGCAATGAGGTAACTCATGCAAAAGTCTTTATTTGAGGGGTTTATGTGATTTTTATCTTTGTAGAGCAGGCTAGAAGAGGCAAATCTATGATGACCATCTGCTATATATAAACTGTCCACTTCACTAAAGGCTGTTTGAATCGTAGAAATATCAGCGTCACTATTTACAAACCATAATTTATGTAATGACTTATTGGTAGTAGTGAATTCGTATTCAGCTCTTTTTTTAGAATACTCTTCAATTAGCTTATCAATCGTATTATGATTGGGATAGGTCAATAATACCGCCTCTGCATTAAAGCCAGTGATATCTAGGTATTTTTTAAATAAATGTTCCCTTTTTTCAATAGTCTGCTCATGAATTTTGATGTTACCGTTGATATAATCTTCTACGCTTGATGCTCCAATAATCCCTATAAAAGAGTGTCCATTTTCTTTAATCTTTTGGTATATGTAAAACTGCTTTTTATTATCGCTAATGAATACCCCCTTTTTGTTAAAGTCTTCAAATTTTGCTCTAACCATATTAAACCTTTCGGTGTAATCTTTTGCTTTATTCTTTTCGTAAAAATCAGGGTTAATGATATGCAAAAAGGTATATGGATTGTTGTTTAACTTTTCATTGAGTGTTTCATCAGAGTAGGATAGGTAGGAGCGTGTTGCTACAAGAGAAACTTTATCTCTAGTAGGACGAATCGCACAAAAGGGTACTACTGATGCCATACGACTTTAGATTAGTTTAAGACTTTAAGATGAAAGTATAAAAATTAGTTGAAATACGATATAATCTTATTGGCTAATTCAACACCTATTCTATTTTGGGCTTCGTTTGTTGCTGCTCCAATATGTGGAGTCAATGAAACATTTTGCTGCATTAAGAGTTTAACTTTTGGTGTTGGTTCATTGTCAAATACGTCTAGTCCAGCAGCAGATACTTTACCAGAGTTTAGCGCATCTAATAGAGCTTCCTCATCAATTATACCACCTCTAGCAGCATTGACTATACCAACGCCATCTTTCATCATTTCTAACTCTTCTTTTCCAATTACAGCTTTGTCTGATAGTTTTGGAATATGCAGCGTAAGGAAATCACACTCACTTATTACCTTTTCAAAGCTTGTAGTTTTTATGTTAAAAGTAGTTTTTTGTCCATCGAAGAAGGTAAGTTCAACATCAGCTTCTTTAATGAATTTATCATTAGCTATTACTTCCATTCCTAATCCGATAGCTCTTTTGGTTACTTCTTGTCCTATTCTTCCAAAACCAATGATACCAAGTTTTTTACCTTTTAATTCTGACCCTTTTGCGTAAGCTTTTTTAAGGTCCTTGAATTTTGTATCGCCTTCAAGCGGCATTTGTCTGTTTGAGTCATATACAAATCGAACAAGATTAAACAAATGTGCGAAAACTAATTCTGCTACAGACTCAGCTGATGCCGCAGGCGTATTTATAACCTCTAAGCCTTTGTTTTTAGCGTATTCAACGTCTATATTGTCCATTCCAACACCACC
>PKDP01000075.1 GCA_002862585.1 Flavobacteriales bacterium
GCTGGTGATACTATTACCGTACACTACAAAATTAAAGAAGGTGGAAAAGAAAGAACACAGCTTTTTAAAGGTGTAGTTATTCAAAGAAAAGGTCACATGAACAACCAGACGTTTACGGTACGTAAAATTTCTAATGGTATTGGTGTTGAGCGTATATTCCCTATATCGTCACCAGCTGTTGAGAAAATTGAACTAAACAAAGAAGGTGCTGTTAGAAGAGCAAGAATTTTCTATCTAAGAGGACTTACTGGTAAAAAAGCAAGAATTAAAGAAAAGAGAAATTAATAATTATATTTCTTATCAATTCAAAACCTGCACATTCTGAAGGTTTTTTTTATTTCTTCATCACACAAAATTCTGTCCTTCTGTTAACTGCCCTATTCTCATCCGAGTTGTTAGGCACTAAGGCTTTACTTTCACCATGCCCTTTATAAGACAGTCTATCCACTGAGACACCACCCGCTATTAGGTAATCATGAACTTGTTTAGCTCGTTTTGCAGACAGCTCTAGATTGGATAATTCATCACCTACATCATCAGTATGTCCATGTATAGCCACTTCAATTGTTGAGTTAAAATCCATGAAATCAATAAAACTATTAAGAATGATTTTCGCTTGATCATTTAATTCAAAAGCATCAGAATCAAAATAGATATTATTAATTCTAAAAGCTTTATCCTCTTCGATAGACTGCATTTCAAAATTAAAATCCTGAGGTGCTGAGGATATGTTCTCTGAAGAAATGTAACGGGAGTTAAAAGCGTAATCTTTACTCTTTACAGTTACCATTATATCCTCATCATCGTCAACTGTAACGACCCCGACATACTCTCCTGTTTCTTGGTTAACTTCAATCTGCTGAACATTATTCGTTTTTATAGACTTCACCTCTACTATAGCATCAAACAGCATCTCCTCGTGTTCTCCTTTTACTTCACCTCTTAAAAACATAATCTTCTCTGGTCTAGCCTTCTTATAGAGAGAAAACTCATACAAATCCCAACCCCCAACTCCAGATAATTTATTCGACGAGAAATAAGCTGTGCTACCATTTGCACTTACAAAAAAAGCAAGGTCGTCTTTTTCAGTGTTTATAGGGTAACCAATATTTATTGGCTCAGACCACTTTCCAGTACTGTCCTTTTTACAGTAGAAAATATCCAAGCCACCCAAACCTAAATGAGTATCAGACGAAAAGTATAAAGTCTCACTATCGGGATGTAAAAAAGGTGATTTCTCATTTCCTTTAGTATTAACAGACAAGGAAATTATTTCACCCCAATTTCCATTATCATCTTTTGTCACGCTATATAAGTCAGCACCTCCAACACCTTCTGGCCTTATGCTACTAAAAATAAGTGTTTTTCCATCTGATGAAATGGTAGGCTGTGACTCCCAACTATTAGGCTTGTTAATCGGAAATTTTAACTTTTGAAGCTCTGACCAATTTTCATACTTCATATAAGTATAGTAAATATCACAATTATTATATCCTTTTAGATTGGAACAAACGGTAAGGTATAATTCTCTATTATCTACTGAAAGAGACGGTCCTCCCTCATTTTTCCTCATGTTAAAAGGATATGGCATCTCAACACCTTTTTGAAATTGTCCATTTTCAAGCTTTGAAAACGTAAACTCCTCAACTGTTTCTGGTCGAAGCATGCCCACTTTCTGCTTGGTATGTCGTCTTGTAAAATAAGAGGTTTCATTATCCGGGGACATAGCACACAAATACTCATCATTAGAAGTGGAAATACCATATACAGGCTTTGGAGTGAATGGTACTGGATTAGAATACATTCTATGATAAAAAGAGGCTAACTTAATTTGCTTTCTAGCGTCTGCTTTTTTCACTTCATCAACACCCATAAATTGCAAAAACATCTCAGAATATTGAATCGATTTTTCAAATTGTTTATTGTTGAATTTTATCTCGGCTAATGAAGAATATACGTAAGGTGAATACATCGGGCAATAATTTATTGCTAACTCAAAATTTTCTTCAGCCTTATCATAATTTTCTTTTAGAAAATAAATTTTACCCAACAAACAATAGGCGTCTGCATAATCCATCTGATCGGTAATTGCCTTTTTGAGATATTTTGTTGACTCCGAAAAGCGACGGTCTTCAGCCAATCGTTTAGCTTTATTGTAGTTTTTTTTGGGAGTAGGACTCACTTCAAGATTACAATTCTCTTGAGCAAAAAGCAGTGTCGAACAACACATTAATAATAGTAATAGTCTCATTAGCTCAATAATTCTTTATCAGCAACTTTTTTTAGTTGACCTTCTGTTGCAGCAACTACTGTTGCTACAGTTGCATCTCCAGTAACATTAACTACTGTTCTCAACATATCTAATATTCTATCTACAGCAAAAATCAAAGCAATGCCTTCAGGGTCAATACCAATAGAACTCAGGACAATCACAAGCATTACCATACCAGCACCAGGTACTGCGGCGGAACCAATTGACGCTAAAGTAGCTGTTAGCACAATTGTCATTTGCTGACCTAAATCTAAATCATAACCAAAAGCCTGTGCAATAAATACTGCTGCTACCGATTGATACAAAGATGTTCCGTCCATATTAATGGTTGCTCCTAACGGCAAAACAAAGGACGAGACCTCTTCAGATACTCCTAGATGATCTTCACATCTTTCCATTGTTACTGGTAGTGTAGCCGCACTAGAACTTGTGGAAAAAGCTAACATTTGAGCAGGAGCAATTCCTTTGAAGAAATCAAAATAATTAATATGTGTAAAAAGACGTAAAACTAGAGGGTAAATTAATGTTATCATTAATAACAAACCTAATACAACCGTGATGGAATAAACCCCCAAGGCCTTAAATAATTCGGCAGAACCACCAAAATCGACTACTAAACCAGCAATTAATGCAAACACTCCATATGGAGCTGCTAACATTATTAAGTCTACTATTTGAAGAATGATATCATTAACTCCATCAAAAAACGATTTCACAGTAGATATTTTTTCTTTAGGCAACATTACCATAGCAATACCAAACAAAATGGCAAAAAATATTACTTGTAGCATATTCCTATTGTTACCCGCTGCCTGAATGAAATTATTTGGCACAATATCCACCAAAAACTGAAGGGGGCCCTCGCCTTTAACATTTTCAGCTGATTCAATTTTTAAGGCAGCATTTGAAGCATATTGCTCTTTAAGTTCAATTCTTTTTTCTTCAGAAAATGACTTTCCGGGCTGAACTACATTTACAAGCACCAAGCCAAAGGTGACAGCAATCAAGGTTGTCATAAGGTATATTCCTATTGTTTTACCCCCTATTCTTGAAAGTTTTGATATGTCACTTAGACTACTTACTCCCTTAATTAAAGACGCTAAAATTAAAGGAACAGCTATAAGTTTCAGCAAATTAATAAAGATTGTTCCCCATGGTTTAATCCAAGAATCAGTAAACTCTACTAACTCTAACTTTACAGCCAACAAACCGTAAACAACACCCAATACCATTCCGATAATTATCTTCCAATGTAGAGCTAGTTTTTTCATTAATTATAATATAGAAGTTCTGTTTAGTAGATAGAAATCTGCAAGAACCATAGCTGTCATCGCCTCAATTATTGGCACTGCTCTTGGCACAACACATGGGTCATGCCTTCCCTTTGCGTCTAAAGCTATTTCTTGTCCAGAATTATTTATACTTTGTTGACTTTGCATTATGGTCGAAGCTGGCTTGAAAGCAACTCTAAAGTAAATGTCCATACCATTACTTATTCCACCTTGAATTCCACCAGAGCGATTTGTTTTGGTAGTCCCATCTGTATTAAATAAATCATTGTGCTCACTACCTCTCATTTCAGAAGCACAGAAACCACTTCCAAACTCAACGCCCTTTACAGCATTTATAGATAAAAGTGCATGACCGAGATTGGCATGAAGTTTATTAAATATGGGCTCTCCGAGTCCAATACCTGCATTTTGAACAACACAACTAATTACTCCACCAACAGTATCTCCTTCAGATTTAATACTCTCAATTAATTCAATCATCTTTTGAGCCGTTGCTTCATCAGGGCATCGAACAGTATTATTTTCAATCTTAGAAAAATCAAGTTCACTATAGTTTTTGTCAATAAATACAGGACCAACTGAAGAAACGTAAGCGTTTATTTTTACTTGAGAAAGCAATTGCTTGGCTATCGCCCCTGCAACTACCCAATTGGCTGTTTCTCTTGCTGAAGAACGCCCTCCACCCCTGTAATCTCTTAAGCCGTATTTTTTAGAATACGTAAAATCTGAGTGAGAAGGTCTGTATGAATCCTTTAGATGAGAATAATCTTTAGAGTTCTGGTTTGAGTTTACGATACTGAAACCTATTGAAGCTCCTGTTGTTTTGCCCTCAAAAATACCAGAGTGAAACTTAACGACATCGCTTTCTTTTCGCTCCGTAGTAATAGTGGATTGTCCAGGCTTTCTTCTATTCAGTTCAGACTGAATCAACTCAAAATCAAGAGACAAACCCGCAGGACAACCGTCTAAAATCCCACCGATGGAATCGCCATGAGATTCTCCAAAAGTTGTCAAACAAAATAATCGTCCTATTGAATTCATATTCCACAAATATAAGCAAATTACATGCAGGCATAAATGCTCTATTTTTGTATTTTCGCTTGATATTTAAAAACATGATAACAGTCATTAAAAATATAAAGGAGATTATTCAGGTAGAACACACTATTAGAAAATGGGTCGCTGGAAAGGATATGGCTAGCTTGGAAACCATAAAAAATGGTTTCATTGAAATTAAGGATGGAATAATCTCTAATTTTGGAAGCATGGAGGATTGGAAAGGCATTGATGATTGGAACAATACAGAGATTATAGACGCTAATGACGGCATGGTATTTCCATCCTATTGCGATAGCCACTCCCACTTAGTATTTGCAGGAAATAGAGAAAATGAATGGGAGCAACGCCTGAAAGGAGCAAGCTATGAAGAAATTGCAGCTAAAGGAGGGGGTATTTTAAACTCCGCAAAAAAACTTCAAAATACTGGTGAAGAAGAACTCCTAGAAAGTGCCTTAAAACGTGCCGATGAAATCATAAAGATGGGCACAGGAGCAATAGAAATTAAAAGTGGATATGGACTTACAGTAGATACTGAACTGAAAATGTTAAGAGTCATCAAAAAATTGAATGAGTTAAGTCCATTAACAATCAAAGCAACCTTCTTAGGTGCTCATGCCATTCCACTTGAATACAAGAGTAGAAAATCAGATTACCTCGATTGTATTATTAACGAAATGCTTCCTCGTGTCGCAGAGGAAAGCTTAGCGGAATACATTGATATATTTTGTGAGGAAGGCTATTTTTCAGTAGATGACACTGAGCGTTTACTTGCAGAAGCAAAAAAATGGGGCTTAACTCCAAAAACCCATGTTAATCAGTTTACCATTTTAGGTGGTGTAGAAGCTAGCGTTAAACACGGAGCTTTATCCGTAGACCATCTTGAAATTATGAACGATGACGATTTTAAGGCTTTAAAAGGCAGTGAATGCATGCCTACTCTCCTACCATCTTGCTCCTTCTTTTTAGGAATTCCTTATGGTCCAGCACGAAAGATAATGGATGAAGGTATGCCTGTTGCTCTAGCCACTGACTTTAACCCAGGCTCTAGCCCAAGTGGAAACATGAATTTTGTAGCCTCTTTAGGTTGTATTCAAATGGGGATGACTCCTGAGGAAGTCATTAATTCAACCACCATTAATACCGCTTATGCTATGGGTTTAAGTAAGGAATTAGGAAGTATCGCCATTGGCAAAAAGGCAAACCTATTTATTACAAAACCAATAAGCTCATATGCATATATTCCCTATTCATTCGGGCATCAGCATATTGATAAAATAATGATTAACGGACAACTACAATCCTAACACAATGAAAAGACAACTCATCGAATGTGTACCTAATATTTCTGAAGGAAGAGACACAAAAAAAATTAACGAAATTGCTGCAATCGTAGAAACAATTGATGGTGTAAAGCTCCTAAATGTAGATTCAGGAAAAGCAACCAATAGAACTGTCATCACTTTTGTAGGCGAACCTCAGCAAGTAATTGACGCTGCACTTCTACTCATAAAAAAAGCTCAATCTTCAATTGATATGAGTAAACACAGCGGAGAACATCCTAGAATGGGAGCTACAGACGTATGTCCACTTGTACCAATAGCTAACATCTCTATGCAAGAAACAGCCAATTGGGCTCACAAACTTGGCGAACGTATTGGTAATGAATTGAACATTCCTATTTACTGCTATGAAAATGCAGCCAAAGAAGAGAAGAGAAGAAATTTGGCAAACTGCCGATCAGGAGAATACGAAGGTCTAAAACAAAAACTTGTAGATGCAGAATGGAAGCCTGACTTTGGACCTGCTGAATTTAACGATTCTGTAGCTCGTTCAGGAGCTACTGCCATATCGGCTAGGGACTTTCTTGTAGCCTACAACATCAACCTCAACACCACATCTACTAGAAGAGCAAATGCTATTGCTTTTGATATTCGTGAAGCTGGGCGACTACTAAGAGAAAGCAATAATCCTGGTGGAAAGCTATTGAAAGACGAAAATGGCGAACCCATCAGACAGCCAGGCTTATTCAAACATGTCAAAGGTATTGGTTGGTTTATCGAAGAGTATGGAGTAGCACAAATATCATACAACCTTACAAATATTAATGTCTCTCCACTTCACATGGTGTTTGATAAAACCTGTGAACGCTCACAATCAAGAGGCTTAAGAGTTACAGGCTCTGAGCTAGTAGGTTTAGTTCCCAAAAAGGTATTGATTGATGCTGGCACACATTTCTTAAAAAAACAACAACGCTCAATAGGTATTTCTGAAAAAGAGATTATAAAGATCGCAGTAAAATCTCTTGGACTTGACGAATTATCCCCTTTCATATTAGAAGAAAGAGTAATCGAATATATGCTAGAAGACACCTCTAATCAACTAGTTGATATGAATCTAGTCGATTTTGCCAACGAAACCTCAAGTGAAAGCCCTGCTCCTGGCGGCGGTTCTATTTCTGCCTATTGTGGCGCTATGGGTGCTGCTCTCGGCACAATGGTTGCTAATCTGTCAGCACATAAAAGAGGCTGGGACGAGCGATGGGAAGAATTTTCCGATTGGGCAGAAAAAGGAATTGAATACCAAAATGAGCTTCTAAGATTAGTTGATGAAGACACCAATGCATTCAACAAAATTATGGAAGCTTTTAGGCTTCCTAAAGATAGTGATGAGGAGAAAGCATTACGCCAAGAAGCCATTCAAGAAGCTACAAAATTTGCCATACTCACGCCTTTTAAAGTAATGGAAACGGCTTACGATTCCATGCAAGTAATGAAAGCCATGGCAGAGATAGGAAACCCAAATTCAGTTACAGATGCAGCAGTTGGTGCATTGTGTGCACGAACAGCCGCTCGAGGAGCATTTCTAAACGTCAAAATCAATTGTGGCGACTGTGTAGACCAACAATTTGTAAGCGATATTTTAGAAAAAGGACAAGCTCTTGTAGACAAAGCCACAGAATTGGAAAACTACATAATGAAAGTTACAGAAGGAAAGATTTAATTCGTGAAGTCTACAACTAAAGCACCCTCAGATTTAAGATTATGAAAGCTCAATCCTAGTGTATTACTTTCCTTTTCAATTTTACATGCTAAATAATAAGGTAAACTAGAGTCGATAATAATGGTTTTTGGCTGATATGCTTTTAGAAGTCTATCAATTGGCATCTCTTCTCTTGAATATTTATGTCATTCCAATGAGAAAATTGTAATAACACAATACACAGTAGAGATAAAATAAAATATGTCGACTTCTTTTGATAAATAGAAAGTAAACAAAAACCAATTAGAGCATAAATAATTATAACCTCATACGTCTGCAAAAACAAAAAGGAAGATATCTTTTGGGGTAATTGCTGTATGCCATCCAATATGGCAAATAAATTATCCAAAATAAATTTTAGAATAAGTAATACAGGCTCACTTATAAAAGCAAAATCAAATAATAAAAGGTAAAAAAGACCAAAGTATATAATTAGAGGTATCAGCGGAATAACTAAAACGTTTGCCAACAAAAAATAATTGGGAAACTGATGAAAATAATAAATTCCAAGAGGAAAAGTAGCAATTTGAGCTGCTATGGAAACACAAATCAATTGCCAAAGAGCATCAATCCATTTTGATTTAAAAAGTAAAAGCAGGTAAATTTTAGGGTAAATGGATACAATTCCTAAAACCGCTAAATACGATAATTGAAAGCCTACCTCAAAAATCATTGAAGGCTCTATAATTAACAACAAAAATGCCGATGCTGCCAAAGTGTTATAGATGTTAGTTTGCCTTTGCATAACGTTTGCAATTGCAATAAAACTAAACATGGTTGCCGCTCGCATTACAGATGGACTTAAAGAGGTGATAAAAGC
>PKDP01000157.1 GCA_002862585.1 Flavobacteriales bacterium
AAGAGATATCTTCAACATTAGCTTTAGTACTAAGACATCACAGACGGTGAATGTACAGGTGGTTAACCTATTGGGAGAAGAGGTTTACACTGAAGAGTTGGTAGACTTTGAAGGATATCACCAGACGCTTGTAGACATGAATGGCAAACCAAAAGGCGTGTATTTCTTAGAAATCACCACACTAAACGGAAGCATCAACAAAAAGATAGTGCTTCAATAAGATTTAGATTTGACTTTTTATAAGCCCAAGCACTTAGCTTGGGCTTTTATTTTAACGATATTTGGTTATCTTTGTGTAAACTTTACAATAAGCTCATTTTTTAGTGCTCAAAAAAACAGCCTTACTATTTAGTGTTCTATTATTTTCCACAGCCGTTTATTCTCAAACGTTTGTTGAAAGCAAGCCTGATGTATTTAAAAAATTAAGTATTTCAGGATCGTATAGATTTTTCCTTCAACACAGGCAATTTATTAATCCATACATCAATGGGCTAAATAGTTTAGATACCAATCGCCTTGTCAAAAAATCTATATTAATCGGGGATGCTACACAACTCCCTGAGTTAACTTTATATATAAGTGCTAATCCTGGTAAAAATGTATCTTTTGGTACAGACTTAACATTCTGGAACCAGCAAACTGGACAGTTTGACTATTTCAGAGGGATGAATTTAGGTGTCAATTTATATGGCTCATTCAAGACTCCTATTGGAAATTATAATATTAAAACTGGTGGAATTCATTGGTTAAGGTTAAGTCGATTTACAATGAAAGCCGCAGAAGGCTTCAATAGATATACCCTTTTCGACAGAAACCCTTGGGATCCTCAGTATGCTAAATTTAGTCAACGATATTCGGATTACTACGCTAGAGGAAGTGTACAACAAGACGTTCGTTGGGGTAACAAAGCCTTTCAAGGGTTTGCCTTAGATGGCGGAGAATTGCCCTATGGTTTGAATTTTACATTCTTGTATGGTAAAGCAGAGTCAAGCGGCACGCAATTAAATCCTATTGACAACAATACCTATCAACAGTCTCCACAGTTTTTAAATACTCAATTTTATTCTTCACTTCTACCTTCTTACATTCTTGGTGGACGCTTAATAAAAGCATTAGATAAAGGCGATATTAGTTTCAATACTATAAGTGGTTATGCCTATTTAGATTCTACTGGAACGGATATGAATAACTATGAGTTACACTCTTTAGATTATTTGTATAAATCTAAAAATCTTGTTTTTGTTGGTGAATTGGGATTATCAAAATTCAACGATTTAGATTATGATATTGCCTTAGCTACCAAGTTTAAAACGACTAAGGAACTAACCTATTTACCTCTTGATGTTGAATACTTTTACATAGGAAAGAATGTTTACAACAATAGTTCTGAAATATTAAATACTTCTATTGAAGATTCACAACCTACTGACCCTACACAGGGTGGAGTATTGTCACAAAATGGAAGTGCAATGATGGGTGTTGGGAGTTTAGCAAATAACCGAACAGGACTTTCTATAAATACAGAGTTCAAAATCAAAAAATTGAAAGTTAATTTTGGTCAGACGGTTTCTAAAGAGTTAGAACGTATCACATCAAAACTAACTTACGGCCGCAAGGTAAATTCGCTTACGTTTTCAGAATTTTACAGATGGGAATACCCATCATTAGTTGGTCCATACAGCCGTATAAGTAAAGTCTTTAGAGGGATTTATGAAACAGTAGAACTTGATAATGTTCGTCAAGGTCAAATCATTGAGGATAAGTTTTTCAATAGTGTTGAACTTCAAGCTAAGTATGAGTATAGATTTAAAAAAAATAATTCCTATTGCTTTTATTTAGCCTCATTTAATTCTGCACAACCAAAGTTTTCTCCTTTCGTAGTATTAAATGAAGAGGCTTATATACGCCATTATGTTCATGAGTTTGAAAATTATCTATCCATGAATTCAAGAACTATTTTAACAACCTATTTAGGGGTCGAAAGGGTTATTGGAAATTATCAAACAGATATTAATGATCTAACATTTATGCCACGATTTCAAACCACTTTAGGTTTAGGTTTAGGTGTTGATTACAGTTTATCAAAAAATACAGCACTGTATTTGCGTCATCGTTATTTTTCTTTTGAAGACAGAAATTTTGTCTTAGATAATAACAATGGTCACGAAACAACGCTAGAAATAAAAGTTACTTTTTAAAAACATAAAATATGAGGTTAATCGGTATTTGTTTTTGTGTACTCATCGCCATTAATTTGGAGGCACAAGAGAGAGTAAAAAAAGTGGAGTTTTATGGTATCGCTAAAACAAATGTTTTGCATCAATCCTATGATGTTGAAGGCGATACTACTAATATTTCCAAAGCTAACTACGGACATTCACTAATTGATTTAGGGATCTTACTAAGACCAACGACTAGCACTGAAGTAGCAGTAGAGCTTCGAATAAGAAATGAGCTAGGTGGTTTTTGGGGGAGTTCTGTAACTTACGGCATAAGACGATTAACATTAAAGGGAGTAGTCAATGATGCTATTCGTTACAAAATAGGTGATCTCGATTTAGAAATGACGCCTTATACTCTTTATAATAGCGGCTATCAAGATTTAGTAAATGAAGCTACAGTATTTCAGATGGCACGTGAGATTATCGACTATGAATATTATTTTACCGGCAATGCTTGGAGACAACAAGGTATTCAGTCGGATTTCGGTTTTGAGTTAAATAACAACACATTTAAATCATTAGATGTTAATGTTTTTAGTACGAGAAACAGAACGCCAGATTTTAATTCAGCATCACCTGAACGCCTATTTACGGGTGGACAGTTGGCATTGAATACGACCTATGGTCAATTAAAGTTCCACTCGGCAAATCTTCATGATTTAAAGAATACTGTAAATGACATCATGCTGTATCAAAATTCGGTAAACTCTCTATCAGCGAGGGTTCAGCTTCCAGACATACCAAAATTTACTTTAGATTATGAAGGGGGAATTTCTAAAGCAAACTACGATGATTTAGTGGCTGATGAACAGATTACTATCAATGATTATTATTGGAACTTAGGCTTAAGCTATGCATCAAGCGATAAACTTAAAATTAGAATAAACGCCATAAATACAGGGCCACAATTTCGTTCGCCAGCGGCTCAAACGGTACGTTTAGGATATTCCTCTAGCAGTAATATTTTCCCAACTATTGGCAATGATTTGTCGATTAGAAAAATGGGTTTATTAGACTATTTATATAATGATGTAAAGTATAACAGAACATTTGATGATAGACTAGATTTATACAACCCAGCATTTAGTAATGTCTTGCCTTATGGTTTAGCCACACCTAATAGAAAAGGATTTAGCCTTAGTTTAGAGGAATACAAAATTGAAGACAAACTAGAATTATCTTCACATGTTCATGTAGTTTCAGAGATAGTAGGTTCAGGAACAACTAATCTAAAATCTTTTTTCAAGGCTACAGCCAAAGCGAATTACCACTACAAAAAATGGTCAGTAAATGCAGGTCTAACCCATGAAAGCACAACAAGAGATGGCGATTCTTTTGAAGCTATTGACCTGAGTATAATGTTATTCGATTTTGGTTTAGACTTTAATATTTCAGAAAACATAGCCTTATTATTGGGCTCCAAATACCATACAGCTAATGGAAATGAATTAGTAGCTATTTACGATAATTATAATAACCCTTTACTATTTGAGCCTGTGAGTTTCAATGACAACAAACAAATGTTGAATTCATTGGGTTTTATGGTTGAGTTTAACGAACGCTCTACCCTTACAGCATCAGCGAGTACATTTTCTCAAGTTGATGAACGCGACTATAAACTCAACCAATTTCAAATATTGTACAGACTAAATTTTTAAGATATGAGAAATATAATTTACATATTTATAGCTGTTGTTTTTCTTTCATGCAACAGAGAAAAGCCTGACTTTTTAGGCGGCAGTCTAAACGATCAGTTTGGCGAATTACTTGTTTTAGATTCATTAACATCTAGCACATCGGATTTCAATTTTTCAATTGTATCGCCACGATTTTTTGAGGCACAATGGTCAAAAAACTTGAACTGGCAATTAGATGTAGTTGGTGTTCAAAGTGGAGCAACCAAGAGTTTTACAGGTTTTTCCAGTAAACTAGATATTGATAACACCTCTTGGAATGGCAGTGCCAATGATTTCCCCTCTTTTCTAACAGAAAGCTGTGTGGCGACACTCGTTTTATCCGACAATATTAATACCATCACAATGTCAACTGTTGTAAGTATTACAGAACTAAAGCCACTACAAGACAACCTTATGTTAGTGGCAGACTTTGAGGAAGGAATGCCGGTAAACACTATCAAATTTGTTCAGCAAGGTGAGTCAATGACATTCAATATTGAATCAGGACAAGCCGCTAACGGAACAAGTTACTATGCCATGGGTGGCATTGTCAATTGGGATTACTACTTAGGAAGTATAAAAGTTCCTGTTGAAACGGAAGAGTACATCAATGTATCTCCATTATTATTGTATTTTAATATGGCTTTAATAGGTGGTGTTCTTGGTGAAGTGCCAGCAAATCAGTTCATGAAAATATACTTGAGAGAGGACGATGGGGAAAGGTATTCTTATGAAATAAACCCAGTGAACTGGGATACGTGGAGGTTAGTATCTATTCCTTATTCGGAATTTGTATTGGAATCAGATCCTGCCAATAACACTAAAGACCCAGGTACAATAAACCAAATAGAAATAATGAGCTTGTCATGCCCATCAGGACCCGGAACCATTGTAGGGGGAGGAACAGCATGTCCTGAAAATATGGGATTACAAGTTAAAACAGATATTGATTTTATAGCATTTTCAACGAATGAAAGTTATCAACCTTAATATTTTATTTGCACTATTATTCTTGACTGCTTGCGTAGAGTTTAAGCCCATTGCCGTCTATGATATAGAGCCAGAAGTGGACAATTCTCAGCAAGAAAAAGTCTTTTTTGATGAGTCTTTAGGCTTATTATGGCTAGACCTCAAAACGTGTGCCGAATTTAAAATAGTTAAAGAAGACAACAGTAATGTTATTCTGTTAGATTGGAATAAACAAGGGTGTGATTGGGTAGGATTTGGTAACAGTTGGTCAAGCTTTATTGCCGATGATATCAGCGAAAACCTTGATAGTACAGCCATATCGTTTAGAGTAAAAGCGGTAGAAACAGAGCAAAAGTCAATTCCTTTTGTGATTGGACTTGAAGATTACGGTGGAGGAAATAGTTATGTATTTTCAGATTTTAAATCCTTTGCAAATAGGCTAAGTATTAACAAAGATGAATGGACGACTATTAATATTCCACTTTCTAATTATAACTTTAGTTATAATGGAGTAGACCCGACAAACATCAAGCAAATGATTATACAGCTTGAAGGTGCAGGAAAGGTATATTTGGATGACATTAAGCTTATTCCGTTTACACCACAACAATATAATCAAATGCTTGCGGACGTTGAGGGGATGAAGCCAAAAGGAAATCCGAATCAAAATATTTATCCATCAAACTTTCAAGAGTTAGCATGGAACATTGGGGTAAACGATTGCAATGAATTATCCGAGAAAGACAACCAAATACATTGGAAATGGAACGCTTGTGATTTTTTCAATAGATGGGGCTTTAACTGGAACAATTGGTATGCATTCAACCTAAGAGGAATAGAAGATAAGACCGCATTACAGCTTAAACTGTCTGCTGACTACTCTCCGTTTTCTGTTTTGTTAGAAGATTATACTGGCAAATCGTCAGAGGTTGAAGCTAAAAACTACAACCCACAAATAATAGGAGATTCTGTTTCGGTATTAAATATTCCTTTAGTGGATTTCGATTTGTCAAAAAAAGAATTTGCATTGGATAGAATGAAACAGTTTCAACTTATAGGAGGAGCTGAAGGAGGCGAAATGGTCATTTATGAAATGAAGTTAGTAAAACGATGAGGTATTTAATTTATATAATTTTCCCGCTTATATTTTGGTCGTGTGAGCAAACAGTTTACGACAATCCAGACTATCAATTGGTGTTTTCGGAAGAATTTAGAGGAGAGTCTATAGATGAGTCTGTCTGGAATTTTGAAATTGGCACAGGCTGTCAGTATGGTGCAAACCTAGACGGTTGGGGTAATTTTGAAAACCAATATTATCTTTCAGAAAACGCTTCCATAGTTGATAACGAATATTTGCAAATAGAAGCCAAGGAAGACACCGTTTACTTTACTCATTGTAATGGCAGCTTTCAGACAAGAGAATACACTTCAGCAAGGCTGAACACAAAAAATAAATTCGACTTTATATACGGTAAGATAGAAGCCTCAATTAAAACCGATTTGCGACAAGGCATTTGGCACGCTTTTTGGATGTTGCCCTCTTTTCCAACGGTATCATGGCCTTACTCTGGCGAGCTGGATATACTCGAGCTATCGTACAGAGATCAAAATGTGTTTTATGCAGGGACGCTTCACCATTCTGGAGCACCCATTGGAGAATCTTATGATTACTCGAACAACACCTCCTATTTTGATGACTTTCATTTGTATACATTAGAGTGGGACAGAGCATCAATAAAGTGGTATGTCGATGATGTATTAGTAAACACTATTACACGATCAAGCAATGCAACTCTCGATAATAATTGGCCTTTCGATAAGGAATTTCATTTGATTTTGAATTCTGCTGTTGGTGGAACGCTTGGGGGTTCTCCCAGCTTTGACGGTCAGCCTCAGTACATGATGGTTGATTATGTAAAAGTATATCAAAAAATTATAGACTAATGAGGTATCTATTTATATTACTATTATTACATACGGCGGCATTTGCACAGGTAGTGCCAGTAGATATTGTGAAAAAAGATAATGGCTATCAATTACTTCGTGGAGGAGAGCCTTATTACATTAAAGGAGTTGGTGGATTGGAATATTTAGAGAAAGCCAAAGAATACGGTGCAAACTCATTCAGAACATGGTCTACTGAAAACGCTAAAGAACACTTAGACAAAGCACAAGAATTAGGCATGACGGTTTGCTTAGGCTTTTGGGCACAACACGAAAGACATGGCTTTGATTGGAGTAATGAAGTAGGGATTAAGCTTCAGCTTGAGGCATTCGCTAAAGTTGTTGATGAGGTAAAAGACCATCCTGCATTGTTAATGTGGGCAGTAGGTAACGAAGTGGATTTATTCTACTCCAATTTTGATGTTTGGAAACACATCAATGACATTGCTTTAATGATTAAAGAAAAAGACCCTCACCACCCTGTTACAACAGTTACAGCAGGTTTAGATGTGGCTGAGGTTAAGCTAATTAAGAAATATGCACCAAGTTTAGATTTATTGGGCATTAACACCTATGGCGGATTAGACGGTGCTATTAAGTCCTTACCCTATTACGGATGGGATAAACCCTACATGATAACAGAGTGGGGACCAAATGGACACTGGGAATCGCCAACAACAGATTGGGGAATACCTATTGAGCAGACCAGTACTGAAAAGGCAAAATCGTATAAAAAACGTTACGAGATGATTTTTGAAGATGCCGAAAACTGTCTTGGCTCGTATGTCTTTTTGTGGGGCTTTAAGCAAGAAACCACTTCGTCTTGGTACGGTTTGTTTTTACAAGACGGTACACAAACGAGTGTAATGGACGTACTCATCGAAAAGTGGAGCGGTAAAACACCAAAAAACAGAGCTCCAGACTTGAATTCATTTACTATCAATTCTAAAAATGCTTACGAAAGCGTAAAAGTAGTGAAGAAGAGCCCAATGCTGGTAAGCATAGATGCCTTTGACCCCAATGACGATAAGCTCACTTACTACATTAAAGTTGTTCCAGAAAGTACAGACACAAAAGCTGGTGGTGATTATGAAGAAGCACCTTCTGCTGTTTTTGAAAAGGTTTTTACTGATAATAACTTCAAAATAAAAGCCCCATCAAAAAGCGGAAAATACCGTTTGTTTGTAGTTATTAAAGATGGTGAAAAAGGAGCTACTGCCAATATTCCTTTCTTAGTGAAGTAAATCAACCAAGGCTTTATTAAACACCTCCACTCCAGATTGATTTAGGTGATGAGAGTCGTAGAAGTGTACACTATCGCTAAGTGTAATCAACTCATTAAAGTTATAGTAGACTGAATAAGTCGACATCAAGGCATCAAACTTTTCGTTACTTTCATACATCTTGTATTCCGCTAATGTAACTGGTGCTTGAACCAAGATTAATTCTATTCCACGTCCTTTAATTACCTCGACAATCTTTTCAAAAGCAGCCAGTTGACGTTGTCTAATTTCATAAGGAG
>PKDP01000142.1 GCA_002862585.1 Flavobacteriales bacterium
GTAAAAACGTACCATCCTCTAACGGATTCACTTTAAGTATCTCCTCAAGCTTTTAAAACATGAAAATTACAACTACATATCTAATTGTATTTATTGCATTTTTTAGTTCTTGCGACAAAATTGAAAGAACCGATTTTCTTCAAGAAGATAATAATGGTGGCGGTGGAGTCGACACAACTACCATTATACAAAAAGTACTCATTGAAGACTTCACTGGCTATAAGTGCACAAACTGTCCATTAGCATCTTCTGAGTTACATACTATTGAAAATTTATTTGAAGGTAAAATTATAGGTATTGGCGTACACTCTGGTTTTTTCGCCGCACCATCTGGAGTATTTACTACCGACTTTAGAACAACTGCTGGAGACGAATTAGCTACCTTTTTTGGTCCTGAGAGTTTTCCTATCGGAATGGTAAATAGAAAAGGATATCCTGAAAATGTACTTGTAGACTATACAGAGTGGGCAAGTATGGTCACTGATATCCTAAACCAAACGCCATCAGTAGGTATATTACTTTCAGCAAGCAATAACCAAATTACAGTACAGGCTAAAAGTTTAAGTGCTATAAACGGAAACTTAAAGTTAGTAGTTTGTATTACCGAAGACAAAATTATAGATTATCAAATTGACGGTGTCGATTTAGTGGAAGATTACGAACATAACCACGTCCTAAGAACTAATGTTAATGGCACTTGGGGTACAAATATTACTTTGACTAGCGAATACTCCTCATTCGAATTTGATTATAACTTAGATAATACTTGGGCGAGAAGTAACTGCAATGTGGTGGCTTACGTATATAATGACAGTAATAAGGAAGTATTGCAAGCTGAAAAGATTCATCTAACCGATTAAGTAAATTAGATTATGAAAGACATCTTAACCTTAATTTTTGCATTTGTATTTCTTTCATCTAGTGCTCAACAAAATAACATCGTTAATAGCGATGATGCAAATGCGTTCTTCTCAGCCTATTTTTCCCCTTTTACAAATAGTATAGGTGTCGGACTTAATAGCGGTTGGTACAATACTGCTAAACCTCATAAACTAGCTGGTTTTGATGTGAGCCTTACGATAAACATGATAACTCTTTCAGACGAGCAAAAATCATTTAATCCAAATGACATTGCTAATTTTAGTAGTAGTGATAATTCTACACCTACGATTCTTGGTAAAGGAATGGGTGCGGAGATTGACTATACAGGGAGTAATTTTTCGAGTACATTTACTATGCCTGAACAAAATATCAATTTAACATCTATCCCAATACCAACCCTAAATGCTGGCATTGGACTGGTCAAGGGCACTGAACTGAATATAAGGTATATACCAGCATATGATTATGATATCGGTTTCATTGGTGAAGGTTCTATAGAATTATATGGAGCAGGTGTAAAGCACGATCTCCTTCAATGGATACCAATAGTGAACAAACTCCCTTTTGACTTATCATTTCAAGCAGCATTGAGCAGGTTCAAGACGTCTTTTGAAGTCGAAAGCCAAAGTGTAAAGCAAGATGTAAGTTTGAATATTGATGCAACCACATATAACCTTATTCTATCAAAGAAATTCGCACTCATTACTGCCTATGGAAGTATGGGTTATAACTCTGTAAAAACTTCATTCAGTTCTAACACCAATTTTCAACTTGGAAGTACTAATGTCATCGAATTTAATGTCCCACTAGACATGGAATTTGAATCCCAATCAGTTTTTCAGGCAGCAGCAGGGGTTAGGCTTCAATTTGCTATATTTACAGTCTATGCCAACCAAACGTTTTCAGACTACCCTATAACTTCAGCTGGTATTGGCATAAGCTTTAGATGATTCGATTACACTTTATATTCATTTTACTACTTACTGCTGGAATCCTATCGGCACAGAATTTCAAGGCTGGTGTCATTGGAGGTATTAGCACTTCACAAGTTTCTGGTGACCAATTAGGAGGCTTCAATAAAGTGGGTGTAAAATTAGGTTCCTTTGTAAATCATCCCATAAACTTAGCCACTAGAGGAGAATTGGCTATGTATTATATTGATAAAGGCAGTAATGACCTCAACAGTAATTTTCGCATTGACTTATCATACATCGAAACATCTTGGTGTGTACAAAAATCTTCAAAAGGATTTATTTATGAAGGTGGCTTGCTATTTTCCGTACTGCTGGATGGTAAAACCTATGACATTTATGGCTATGAAGATGTCACAAAAAGTGATTACTACAAGTTCGATATCGGAGCAAAATTAGCCGCAGGCATAAAGTTGAAACCGCGACTTTTCATGTTTTGGGAAATCACCAATTCACTACCATTCACACCCATTCAAGACCATCCTGGAGGAGCTACTTACGGACTAAACAAAGGGAAATATAATTCCATATTAAGTTTTTCTTTCCGATATTTGTACTCTGAATGAGTAAGAAACAAAAAATAGTCGTTTCAGTAAGTGGTGCCAGTGGTGCTATCTATGCTAAGGTGTTGTTTGATAGGCTGCAACAACTCTCTGGTCAAATTGATGAAGTTGGAGTGCTTATGTCCGATAATGCTAAGTATGTATGGAAGACAGAGCTTGGAAATACTGACTATAAGGATTTGCCTTTCACATTTTATTCTCCACAAGACTTTACCGCTCCCTTTGCATCGGGTTCTGCTAGATTTGAAACAATGATTATTTGCCCATGTTCTATGGGTACTTTAGGGAGAATAGCTCAGGGTATTTCTAATGACCTAACCACTAGGTCGGCTGACGTTATACTAAAGGAAAGAAGAAAGCTGATTTTAGTAGTACGTGATACACCTTTGAATCTTATTCACATCAATAATATGAAGACTATTACTGAAGCCGGCGGCATTATTTGTCCTGCTACACCTTCTTTTTATAGCAACCCTAGTACATTTGAAGAACTAGCCGCTACAGTAGTCGATAGAGTGATTTCTCTAAGTGGTCTCGAATTAGATTCCTATCAGTGGGGCAATAAATAGAGTATACTCTACGTTTTTTAAAAAATGATTTATTATGCTCAAGTTCTGCCAATCCATACTCCAAAAAGTTTCTTTTGATAAGCAATTATTTAAGAAAGAATTGCGAAAATCTACTGGTCTTTTAGATAAGCACGAACTTCTATTATTGAAAATCTGGTGTCTAACCACATTTTCTAACTATAAAAGCATAATTATTGAGGTTTTTGAAAGCACTATTTAAGAAAATCTAGATTTCGCTTCAATCCTGAAAATTTTGTTCGCTTTACGGCTGATTTTTTAAATATTTTGCTGAAGGTAAGCTCATTCATTTCATTCCAATCGTCTTTGGTCATATCCAATAAATCTGGATGAGGGCTAAAGCGTTCTTCATTGTGCTGAATGGAAAATCTATTCCAAGGGCATACATCTTGGCATACATCACAACCAAACATCCAATCGTCCATTTTACCCTTCATATCAGTGGGGATAGAATCCTTTAACTCTATGGTGAAATAGGATATGCACTTGCTGCCATCAATCTGATAAGGTGCTATAATGGCTTGTGTTGGACAAGCATCTATGCAAGCGGTACATGTTCCACAATGGTCTAGTACAGGCTTATCTGGCTCAATCTCTAAATCAATTATCAACTCTGCAATAAAGAAGAATGAACCTCTGGACTTATTTATAATATTGGTGTTTTTACCCATCCATCCTAAGCCCCCTTTTACTGCCCATGCTTTATCCATTACAGGTGCGCTATCTACAAAAATACGGCCATTAACCTCTCCTATTTCGTCTTGAATAAAGGCGAGTAACCTTTTGAGTTTGTCCTTTATTACAAAATGATAATCTTCGCCATAAGCATACTTAGATAGTTTTGGTGCATCTGAATTTTGACGTTCATCAGTATAATAGTTTAGTAATAATGAAACGACAGTTTTGGCATTATCAACCAATAAGCTAGGGTCTAGACGTTTATCAAAATGATTTGCCATATAAGACATTTCACCGTGATGATTGTCATTTAACCATTTTTCTAAACGAGGAGCTTCTTCTTCTAAAAAGTCTGCTTTGGAAAAGCCACAATGCGAAAACCCTAAGCGAAGTGCTTCATCAGAAATTATCTTTTTGTAGGATTTATTCGAAGAGACCACCGATTTGTGAAGATGGATTTAAACCTAAATGTTGATAGGCTTTTTCAGTAGCTTGTCTTCCTCTCGGTGTACGCATGAGATAGCCTTCTTGAATTAAAAAGGGTTCATACACCTCTTCAATAGTACCGCTTTGTTCACCAACGGCTGTGGCAATGGTAGTTAAGCCAACAGGTCCGCCTTTAAACTTATCGATAATTGCCAATAGAATGCGGTTATCCATTTCATCGAGGCCATGAGCATCCACGTTCAAAGCATCTAAAGCTATATGAGTGATATCAAGAGTAATGGTTCCGTCACCTTTGACTTGGGCAAAATCCCTTACTCGACGCAACAAAGCGTTGGCAATACGTGGTGTACCTCTACTACGTCCGGCAATTTCGTCGGATGCCGATTTTGAAATGGAAATATCTAAAATACTTGATGAACGATTAACGATATCTGAAAGCGTTTCAACATTATAATACTCCAGTCGTGAGTTGATGCCAAATCGTGCTCTTAGAGGCGCTGTGAGTAGGCCTGAGCGTGTTGTAGCGCCAATTAATGTGAAGGGATTGAGTTCTATTTGAACCGCTCTTGCATTTGGTCCTGACTCAATCATAATATCAATCTTAAAGTCTTCCATAGCGGAGTATAAATATTCTTCCACAATAGGACTCAAACGATGTATCTCATCTATGAATAAAGTATCGCCTTCTTCAAGGTTGGTTAATAAACCTGCGAGGTCTCCCGGTTTATCTAATACAGGTCCAGAACTGATTTTAATTCCAACACCCATTTCATTGGCAATAATATTTGATAAAGTGGTTTTTCCTAATCCTGGAGGGCCATGAAGCAAGACATGGTCAAGTGCTTCGCCCCTCATTTTTGCAGCACTAACAAATACTTTTAGGTTTTCAACCACTTTGGGTTGACCACTAAAATCATCAAACTGCTTGGGACGTAATGCCTTGTCAAGTTCTAAATCTACCTTAGAAAGGGATTCTCTTTCTGGATTTAAATTATCGTTCATTCAGAACAAAGATAAACTAAAATAGAAGCAAACGAAATAGCTTTAGATAGCTATTATTTCTACCTCGACTCGCCTATCAAACTTAGGCCCTTTACCAATAGGAAATTGATCTTCAAAACCAATATATGATAGCCTTGACCCATCAACACCCTTAAAGAGTAAATAATCGAATATGCGTTTGGCTCTGCGGGCGGACAGAGTCATTTCATTTGCTGATACATCAGTAAAGGTAAAGTAAGCATCATAGATATGCCCTTGTATTTGAATTATCAAATTAGGGTTCTTAATCAACTCATTGTATAAGGTTTTGAGGGTTGGCATGGATTCTTCGAGTAAGATATCCTCACCACCTTTAAAAAGAATGCCGTTAAGAATTAATTTTTCTCCTTTTTGCACTGAGGGCGAAGCATTATGTTTACCCTCTTTTACATTGAAAACAATATCGATATGTCTGTATTTTGCCAAAAGAGAGTTTATCTGCTCGGCGTCCATAGACTGCCAGTCCAGTTTATGACATCAATTAATTTGCTTTAGTTGCTGCTTATTAAATACTTTTTTTAACTTATTCTTTATATAGTTTGAGCGTTTTTTTGATAGGTTAAGCTCTATGCTTTCATGCTCAATATCGTCACAATAACCCAACACCTCTATTTTAATGCCCTTGTTTTCTTTGGACACGTTTTGGATATAGCTTTCAAACTTCTTAAACTCCTCAGCACTAAAAATACTTTGATTGACATCAAAATAAACAGAGTGGCTAAAGGAATTTAAGGCTTGAATTTCTAAACCAAAGAAGAAGTAAAAAAAATAAATGTCCAAATTTTAATTTTCATAGGCACACAGGATTTATAAAGTAGGTTATATGTGCTTAATTGTACGCGATTTAATATTGAATGATTACAATTAGGGTGAAAATCAAAAAAGCCCCATCCAGAGGATGAGGCTAAATACTTTTAAACTAGAATGGGTGTTAGTGTTCTTCTTCACCCTCTTTGAGAGGCACTATTTGAGATACAAAATCTTCATCAGCGCCTGGCTTACTGTAGTCGTATGCCCAACGGTGAACACTAGGTATTTCGCCTGGCCAGTTACCGTGTATTCTATCATGTGTAGGAGTTGTCCACTCTAATGTATTCGAACGCCATGGGTTTTGCGGAGCATCTTTTCCTCTGTAAATACTGTAGAAGAAATTAAAGAAGAAAAATACCTGAGCAACAGCTCCTAAAATGGCAAAGACCGTTATCAGCTCGTTAATTTCTACTAGGCCGTCAAACATAGGGAAGGCGGTATTAGAGTAGTATCGTCTTGGTACACCAGCCAATCCTACAAAGTGCATTGGGTAGAATACACCATAGGCAGAAATAAAGGTTAGCCAAAAGTGAACATAACCTAAGTTTTTATTCATCATCTTACCATACATTTTTGGGAACCAATGATAGACTCCAGCAAACATCCCGAAGATAGCAGACAGTCCCATTACAATATGGAAGTGAGCCACTACAAAGTAGGTATCGTGTACGTTAATATCTAATGCACTATCTCCTAAAATAAGTCCTGTTAGTCCACCAGAAATAAAGGTAGAAACCAAACCTATCGAGAATAGCATTGCAGGGGTAAATTGTATATTTCCTTTCCAAAGTGTAGTAAGGTAGTTAAATACTTTTACCGCAGATGGAATAGCAATTAATAGAGTTGTAAATGTAAATACAGAACCTAAAAATGGATTCATTCCTGTCATAAACATATGGTGACCCCATACTATAAAGGATAGGAAACCAATAGCTAAGATAGAGCCAACCATCGCTCTATAGCCAAATATAGGCTTACGAGAACTGGTGGACACTACCTCTGACGTAATACCTAATGCAGGTAGTAATACAATATATACCTCAGGGTGTCCTAAAAACCAGAATAAGTGTTGGAACAATACCGGAGAACCACCCGTTTGTGTCAGCATTTCACCTTGAACCATAATGTCTGACAAGTAAAAGGCTGTACCAAATCCTCTATCGAAAATCAACAATAAAACTGCTGATAATAATACTGGGAAAGATAATACACCTAAAATTGCCGTTACTAAAAACGCCCACATTGTTAGAGGAAGTCTAGTCATTGACATTCCTTTAGTTCTTAAGTTAAGTATTGTAACAATATAGTTTAGTCCACCTAATAGTGCTGAAACAACAAATAAAGACATACTTACTAACCAAAGCGTCATTCCTAATCCAGAACCTGGCATAGCTTGTGGCAAGGCACTCAATGGTGGATAAATAGTCCAACCAGCAGCGGCAGGTCCAGAGGTCACAAATAAGGATATGACCATAACCACTGAAGACACAAAGAAGAACCAGTAAGATAACATATTCAGGAATCCTGATGCCATATCTCTTGCTCCAATTTGCAGTGGAATAAGCAGATTAAAAAATGTGCCACTAAGTCCACCAGTCAATACAAAGAACACCATGATTGTTCCATGAATGGTTACTAATGCTAAATAGATATTTGGATCCATTACCCCGTCAGGAGCCCACTTACCTAAAAATGTTTCAAGTATAGGGTAGCCTTCAGCGGGCCATGCCAATTGCATTCTGAAAAATACCGACATTAAAATCGCAATGACACCCATTACCATCGCCGTAATAAGAAATTGCTTAGCAATCATCTTATGGTCAGTACTAAAAACGTACTTGGAAATGAATGTTTCTTCGTGGTGGTGTTCGTGATTATCTGACATAATATATTCTTAATCTATATTTTTAGTTTGCACTTACTAGAGTTTTGAAAGTCTCTTGTTCCTTAAGCCAAGCATCGTATTCTTCTTGGGTTTCAACAATTACTTTAATCTGCATATTGTAGTGGGCAGAACCACAGATTTTGTTACAAAGTAGAACGTAATCGAATTCAACAGGTGATTCACCTCGTTTTGCTCTTGCTTCATTGATGAATTTCATACGCTCAATCATTTCAGAGTCTTCCCTCATCTCTTTGGTCGTCTTTGTTGGCGTAAAGGCGAATTGAGTATTCATCCCTGGTACACAGTTCATCTGCACATTGAAATGCGGAAGATATGCGGAATGAATTACATCTTGAGACCTAAACTTCATCAGCACTTGCTGGTCAACAGGAAGGTGAATTTCTCTAACAACCTTATCATCAAATGA
>PKDP01000071.1 GCA_002862585.1 Flavobacteriales bacterium
TACATATGCAAAATTAAATAACCCTCTTGCCAAGGGGCTTTTTGAAGTTTGGTCAATTGATGTAAATTCGAAGAGTGAATTAACTAGATTTTTATTAGATACAAATTTCATTGCAGAAGGATTTGGAGTACTTTCTGCATAAACAGTTACTGCAGTTTTTTTTACTTTTTCAACTTCTTTCACAACAATATTACCTTCGTTAAGATAATTTTCTATTTGCTCAGCAACCTCATTTTGTACATCTATCCATTCTACAATATTAAATCTTTCAATTGCTATGAAATTTGATGATATATATATTTTTTTTACAAAGGGTAAGTAAAATAATTGTTGAGCTAGCGGCGAGTTTAAAGCATCATCAATATTATTGTATTCATAACTCTGATGATTAGTTAAGAAAAAATTTGTTTCAAATTTTACTATAAACTTATTACTTGTCTCATTTATCGAAACCTTGTATTTTTTCATCATGAATTTTTTATAAAAATAATGAATCCTAGTTGAAGATAAAAGAATGATCTAACATATAAATCCATTAAAAATTTATATATTTGGATTGATTAATTGCTAAAAATGACGTTTAAAAAACATTTACTTTGTACTGCTTTTTTTATATTTAGTTCTCATTTTATAATCTCACAAGAAGGACTCCCTATATATTCTGATTATCTAACCGATAATTATTATTTATTACACCCGTCTATGGCGGGAGTCGCTAACTGTAACAAAGTTAGGTTGACGAGCAGAAAACAATGGTTAGGTCAAAGTGAGTCTCCTAATCTTCAAACGTTAAGTTACAATGGACGAATTGGTGATTCTAAATCGGGAGTTGGTGCTGTCGTATTTAAGGATCAGAATGGATATCACTCTCAAACTGGAGCATATTTAACTTATGCACATCATTTACTTTTTTCTAGAAACAGGGTTGATCTTAATATGTTGTCCTTTGGTCTTAGTGCAGGAATGATACAATACAAGTTAGATCAGTCTTCATTTTTATTTGATGGTTTCGATCCTTTAGTTTCAGGAATTACACAAAGTTCTACTGATTTTAATCTAGACTTTGGGTTCTCTTATCATTATTTAGATTTTTATGCTCATGGAACTTTTAAAAACTTCTTGAAAAATGATGGTGTAAACTCAAACGAATTGGGTATTTACTCTTATGATAATTCAAGAACTTATTTACTGTCTACAGGAAATGTGTTTAACGGATATGGAAGTGATTGGAGTTATGAGCCTTCTATATTATATGCTTATAAAGAATCTACCAAAGAATCATTTATTGATGTTAACTTTAAAGTTTACAAAGAAACTGATTTTGGAAAAGTATGGGCAGGATTTTCATACCGAAGAAGTTTTGAAGATGCTGAATACCTTGTAAATGATCAAGTAAAAAGTCAAAATCTTCAATATATCACTCCGCTTGTAGGGGTTGATTATGAAAACTTTGTATTGGCATACACCTATTCATATCAGTCAAACTCTATTGTATTTGATAATGGAGGTTATCATCAAATTACTCTTGGAATAAACCTTGGCTGTAGAAAGCAAAAGTATGATTGTAATTGTCCTGGTGTAAATTAGATAGTGATTTTACTTATTTTATCTTCATTGGTTAGAAAATCACTAATTACTAAGCCATTTCCAGTAAAGTAAAACATATTATTTGCCTTTGATATATTTGTTTTAAGGTCATAAATTTCTAAGAGGGTTTGAACTCTTTTAATTACTGCCCTAGAAGAATCCAATATTTTAACTTCACAAGGTAAAATAGTTCTTAAAATATCTTTTAAAAAGTAATAATGAGTACAACCAAGGACCAAATGATCTATATTGTATTTCAACATGGGCTGTATATAGCCATTTAACTTAAGATTTAATAATTTTTCATTTATTCCATTTTCTTCAATAATATTTACCAAATCGTAACCAATTTGTTCGTGGATATTTACTCCGTTGGAAAATGTGTTACTAGTTTTTTGAAATAAATTACTGGATAAAGTTTTTTCAGTAGCTAAAACTCCAATATTATTAGTTTTACTTTCAAGCATAGCCGGTTTAATAGAGGGTTCAATTCCTACTATAGGTAAATTAAAGTTTTTTCTTAGAACCTCTATGGCATTTGTCGTGGCAGTATTACATGCTACGACTACCAATTTACAACCAAGGTCAATCAATTTCTGAGTATTTTTAATACTTAATTGTATTATTTCTTTTTCAGTTTTCTTTCCATATGGCGCATTTAAATTGTCGGCAATATAAATTGTGCTTTCTGTTGGTAAGGAGTTTTTCATTTCATTATAAATAGAAATACCACCAATGCCAGAATCAAATAAGCCTATAGGATAATTATTAGCCATATTGTAAAAATAAAAAAGCTATCTGATTAAGATAGCTTTTTTTAAATATTATTATGTGAGTTTGTGAAATTAGAAACCAAGTTCACTTTTTACATCACTCATTAAGTCGTTACCGTTTGCCATAATTACACCCTGACCTTGAGTAGAATCTAATACATAGTCAAACCCTTGAGCACTAGCCACCTTTTTGATAGCAGCTTGAGCTTTTTCTGAAATAGGTTTTAATAAATCGAATTCTTTCTTTTGTAAATCTGACTGGGCTTGTTGTTGGTATTGTCTTATACTTTGTTCCATTCCTTGAACTTCTTGTAATCTTTTTTGATTCTCTTCATCAGTTTGATTCGGAGCTTCAGTATCGTATTGTTTTACTTTACTTTGAAGTTCAGCAGCCATCGTTTGAATATCAGTCTCATACGTTTTAGCTAATTTTTCTAATTCAGCTTTAGCCGTATTCATTTCCGGCATTGAAGCTACTAATTCTTGCGTGTTAATGTGTGCTACTTTGCTTTGTGCAAAAGTAAAATTAAGTGAAGTTAAAGCAATTACAGCAGTAAGAATTATTCTATTAATTTTTTTCATGATACAGTTTATCTATTGTTATTAATTATTTGTAAAGGTACTATCTTTTGAGATCTTTTTAGCATCTATTTTAGCTTTTCTAGCCTCAAGAATTATTTTCTTTTTTTCTTCAAGTAACTTTTTTCTATCTTCAATATTAGGTGTTGAATTTAGCTTCTCTAAGCTCTCTTCTTCTTTTTTATTTCTATCTAACAAAAGTTTTTCTGAAGTATTAGATTTAGAAGAGTTTAACACATCCCTTTGTTTTTTACTCTCTATTAATTTCTTTCTTTTTTCTACAGTTTCTTCTCTTTTTAATTTTTTTTCTTCAAGAATTTTCTTTTTATTTTCTAATATTTTTTTCTTTTTTGCTTCTCTTTCCTGAATGAGTTTATTTACTTTTTCTTCTGCCTCTCGCTTTTTTAACTCTCTATCTTCCATCATTTCTCTTCTTTTCAATTCTGATTCAGCTTTTTTTGCTTCTCTCTCCAATAATATTTTATTTCTTTTCTCTTCTACGATCTTCTCTTTATTTTTAATTTCAGCTTTTCTTGGATCCTCAATGTTAGATTTAGAAACTAGTGATTCTTTTTCAAGTTTCTTTTTTTCTTTTCTAGACTCCACTTGTTTTTGATTATTAGATCGAAGTATCGTTCGAAGGATTTGTTCACTAATATCATATCTTCTGTCCGAGTATAGCATAACAATATCTGCAGATTTATCAAAAATAAAGTCATATTTTTTTGTTTTTGCAATTTCCTGAATGGCTAAGAATATTTGATCTTGAATAGGCTGGATTAATTGCTTCTTTTGTAATATAAAATCACCATTCGGCCCAAATCTATTTTGCTTGTATTCGTAAATTTCTTCTTCTTCTATGTTTAAATCTTCTTCTCTATCTTGGATTAACTCTGCTGTAAGCAAGATTCGCTCTTTATTTAAGACCTCCCGTTTTTTCTTAATCTCTTTTTCTCTACTTTCTATTTCTTTTTTCCATTTTCCTACATTTGAATTCAGCTGTTGATTTATCTCTTGGAATTCAGGAATATTTTCTAATATATAATCCGTATCTATATAACCAATTCTCACACCTTTTTGAGATAATACTGTGGTAGCATAGATAAGGATGCAAAAAAATAATATGTTTTTTAAATCTTTAATTATTGTAGAGTTTATTTATTAACGCCAAATTTATATTTATAGTATACTTTTAAAAATTTTGTCCAATGATAAAGTGTGTTTCCCAACCATGTTTTTCACTTTCACCTTGTAATGAATCAAATCCATGTCCGAAATCAATACCCAACAACCCAAATTGAGGCATAAATAATCTAACTCCTAAACCGGCAGATCTTTTTAGTTCAAATGGATTATAGTCTCTAAAATTATTAAATGAATAACCACCTTCCATAAATGCTAATGCGTATACTTTTGCCTGTTGGCCTAAACTTATTGGATATCTGAGTTCTAATGAATACTTGTTATAAATAGAACCACCATCTTGAGATGATAATGACTGGTTAGGATATCCTCTTAACGCAATTGTTTCTCTTCCATCTAAACTATACGTGCCTAGTCCATCTCCACCAAGAAAAAATCTTTCAAAAGGCACGATACCTCTATCATTATTGTAAGCTCCTAAAAACCCAAATTCAATTGTAGGTTTGAGAACTAATTTTTTTGTAAGTGCTGTATACCATTCGCCTTTAAATTTGAATTTGTAATACTCTAACCACCGAAACTTTTCTTGATCAATTTCAGCTATTCTTTCAGAAGCAGAAGTATTAGATGGGTCAGTTGATAATTGATCTACTAAGTCTTGCCTTTCTGTCTTTAAAGCAGAATAATCTACATTATTTACTGAAGAATAAGGGAATGTAAATTTAGCTGAAAAACTAAAATTTGAACCACCTGTTGGATAAATTGGGTCAGTGTAAGTATTATTCCTGCTTAATCCAACTGTATAAGCTAAATTATTTGAAGAACCATTACCAAAAGTAAACAGGCCAGTATTATAATTATTTAAATCATAATACTGAAAACTTATGGCTTGTGATAAAGTAAAATAGTCATCTGGAACAGATAGTCTTTTTGCAAGACCAACAGAAATTCCACTTATGTTGAATGATCTTGTTTTGTCTGCATTTCTTGTTACTGGGTTGTAAAGAAACTGTTTAGTTTGGGATAATTGGGTAGAAAATTGAACAGGTTTTTTACCTCCTAACCATGGCTCTGTAAATGAAAAGCTATTCATTGTATAAAATCTACTTGATTGCAATCTAAGTGCAAGTTTCTGACCATCTCCCATTGGAACAGGTTTATATGCTTTTTTATTAAATATATCTTTAATTGCAAAATTTTTAAAAGACAAACCTAAAGTACCAATAAACCCACCACCCCCGTATCCACCTTGTAATTCAATTTGACTTGAACCACTCTCTACTACGGAATATTCCATGTCTAATGTACCATTAACTGGATTTACATTTTTAAAATCTGGAGAAATTTGTTGAGCATCAAAATAACCTAATTGACCTAATTCACGCAATGTTCTCATTACATTGGCCTTACTATACAATTGACCAGGTCTTGTCCTTATTTCTCTGTAGATTACATGATCATTTGTTTTTTCATTACCAACAACAGAAATATTATTAAAATATGCAGGTTTTCCTTCATTAATTCTTATCTCTAAATCGATAATATTACCATCAGCACTAACTTCTACAGGAATGACAGATGAAAATAAATATCCATTATTTTGATACAAATTCGATAAGTCATTTGCATCCGGGTCAGAGCTATCAGCAATACTTTTTTCAAGTTCAACTCCATTGTAAGTATCTCCTTCACTGATTTTCAAAATCTGATTAAGTTGTGAGTCCGAGTAGACGGTATTACCTAAATAGTTGATTTCTCCAAATGTATATTTTTCTCCTTCTTCTAATTTTATAGTTATGTTCGCTAAATTTGATTTATTATCATAGATTAGTGTGTCAACAAGAATTCTAGCATCTCTATACCCATTTTCTTTGTACTTATCCACAATACTAACTAAATCTTCTTTAAAGTCGTCTTTAATAAATTTAGATCTTTTTAAAACTCTGAGAATATTCTTTTCTTTTGTATTTTTCATTGCCTTTAACAATGTCTTGGACTTAAGTTTTTCGTTTCCAATAAATGAAATATCCTCTAATTTTACTTTACTCCCTTTATTAATATCTAAGAACATATTCACCTTAGATTTAGTTGTGCTATCAACTACCGCTTCAGTTTTGATAGTTACTTTGGCTTTTAAAAAACCTTTTTTTCTAAATGAATTTTCTAAATAATTTTTTGTAGTTGTTAATAAATTCTCGGTTACTTTAACTCCGTTTTGCAACTTATTTTCTTTAATAATATCTTCAGTTTTATTTTTCTTTACACCACTAATTGTAAGACTGGTAAGCTCTGGTAAATCAACTAAAGAAATTTCTAGAAAAACAGTATCATTACTTTTTCTGGTTTCGAATATTTCAATCGAACTAAACAAGTTTGACCCCCATAATTTTTTTATAGCATTACTAATTTTTTCACCAGGTAATGTTACCTTATCTCCTTTTCCTAGTCCTGAATATGTTACTATAGTTTGAGGACTAAATGTGGTATTCCCTGAAACGATTACTTCACCAACAATGTATGATTGTTTTTTTTCGGTTAATTGAGAAAATACTGATATTGAAGAAAGTAAAAATATGTATATAAACTTTTTTAAAACTATTTTCAAATCTTTTTTTTTATGTAATCTGTTCACTTGTTTTTCCAAACCTTCTTTCTCTGTT
The DNA here is from genome assembly GCA_002862585.1 of Flavobacteriales bacterium. Classification (GTDB taxonomy): domain Bacteria; phylum Bacteroidota; class Bacteroidia; order Flavobacteriales; family UBA7312. The sequence goes on from PKDP01000071.1 coordinate 6,743, forward strand.
TTGATAATCAGTTATCGCGCTCATTAAATGCTCACTTTTAAAATCAGGCCACAATTCGTCACTAAAGTGCAATTCTGCGTAAGCAGATTGCCAAAGTAAAAAATTACTAATTCTTTTTTCACCACTAGTTCTAATCATCAAATCAACATCAGGTAAATCTCGAGTGTAAAGATGCTGATTTATTAGGGATTGATCAATTTTTTCGACAGAAATTATGTTATTTTTAACTTTATCAGCGATATTTTTAACAGAATTTATAATTTCGTTCCTGGATCCATAGCTTAATGCCAGCGTCAAAGTCATTAGATTATTATCCTTTGTTTCATCACAGATCTTTTTTAATAACTTACTTATAACAATGGGGATTTTGGAAATATCACCAATAATTGTGAGTCTAATGTTATTTTTTTTAAGCTCCTTTAGTTCGGACATTAAAGAGTTGTGTAACAAGCTCATTAGCAAATCAACCTCGAGTTTTGGTCTTTTCCAGTTTTCAGTTGAAAAAGCGAATAATGTTAAATTTTTAACTCCAATTTTTGCGCAAGTTTTAACAATTTCTTTTGCAGACTCCTTACCCTCTTTATGCCCTTGGTCCCTAGATAGACCCTTATTTTTTGCCCACCTTCCATTTCCATCCATTATTATGGCTATATGTTTTGGAGTATTTGTATTTTCTTTTACCATTACTTAATAGTTACAATAACAAGGTTTTCTTCCAAATGTATATGATAAATTAATAAACGTAAACATATACCAGTCATTATTATTAACATTTCCAAAATTAGTGTAATTTTCTGTATCTGATAAACTTCCGTCAATATTATCTGTGAGCACAAATCTTGATCCAACTTCACCGGAAATTATAAGGTGTTCTAATAACCTGTATTTTAAGCCTAATACAAATGGGATTCCAAACGAATTGGTGTTACCTCCAACAGTTGAAATGATGTTATTTTGAAGTCCAAGTTTATCAAATTTTGAGTAGATTAGACCAGTAAAGACATATGGAGTATATTTAATTCCAGGTTCATGCAAATTATAATCAAAAAAGTTAAACTCCATTCCTATTGATAATTCTCGGATGGGTGTTTTAAAGATATAACCTCTTTCAATTCTTCTTGGGTCTTTGGAAACAAGGTCATTGGATGCTAAATCACCCGAAATAAACGAAAATCTCCAAGAGTGTCTGGGACTTCTATTCCACTTTAAATTTATTCCACTCACCCAATCTGGACCAACTTCGTTGTAAATAGGGTTTATAAAACTTGTCTCTCCTACATCGCCAATAAAATTAGATTTTCCCAAAAAAAAACCTACTTCATAAATTTGGCTACTGGAATATTGGCAGTTAAAAATTAACATGAAGATCAACAAAATTAAATTTCTATTTAAGTTCATAAATTCTTACAAAGTTTAATTAAAGAACTATTATAAATTTATTTTATTGTAGGTTTCTTTTGTCCTTACCCCACATTAATTTTTCCCTAAGTGTGATTAAAAAACTTTCATTTTCAAAT
>PKDP01000167.1 GCA_002862585.1 Flavobacteriales bacterium
TCTTTGGTGTCAGAATAATTATCAACTAATTGAATATTGGAAAATCCGTTTTGAGTTTGGATTGTCAAGGATTGCTGATGACTGATTGCATTATCACTATCATTATTGTCTTTAATGTTAAGTTTCAATTGATAATCTCCATCGGTTAAAAAATACCGTTGTTGGTCAATGAATACAAAATCGATATTAGAAGTGTCATCAATTTCTGGACTACTGAGATTGTATTTATCGTATAATGCGCTACTATCATTAGATATTAATTCAATGGTAATTACTAATGAACTTTGAAATTTATTATTGTCGTTTAATACATAATTGACACTATTTCCCTCTATTGAAAGATAGGTTTCAATGTATGTTTTATTTTCAGATTGGAAATTACCGACATCAAATTGAGCATTTACTGACTGAGCATGGCATAAATGGCTAATAAAAAACACCATTAAAAATGTGTATATACTTGAGAAGATGAATGATGTTTTCACTATAAAGGAGGCTAAAAAATTAATCTTAAGCTAAGTTACGAAAATATAATAAGTAATTTTTGCGGTTAATGTGTGTGTAAAAACCAAAAATATTTTACTTTTGCCGTCCGCAGGAGAGATGGCAGAGTGGTCGAATGCGGTGGTCTTGAAAACCATTGTACAGCAATGTACCGGGGGTTCGAATCCCTCTCTCTCCGCAGAACCAGCACATTGTGCTGGTTTTTTTTATTTAAAAATGTTAACTTCTTAAGAATACGAAAAAAGAGAAGGGTAGCAACAGGAATACAAATAAGTAATGTTTTATGATATTCATGGCGAAAATTTAAGTAAAATAAAGTTAATAAAACTTTACAGACTATAAATTTTTCATTAGACTCACCATCTTTATGGCTGTAATACTGGCTTCTATACCTTTGTTACCGTGTTTGCCACCAGAGCGGTCTATGGCTTGCTGCATAGTATTGTCAGTTAATACTCCAAAAATAACGGCTTTGTTATATTTTAGAGATACGTCTTTTATACCATTTGAAGTTGTCTGGCATACATAGTCAAAATGTTTGGTTTCGCCTTGTATAACACTTCCTAAGCAAATGACTGCATCAACGTTTTTAGATTCTAATAAGAATTGAGCAGCAAGAGGAAGTTCAAAACTACCTGGTACATTCTTTCTAATAATATCCTCGCTCTTACAGCCACATTCTACAAGTGCTTCATGAGCGCCTGAAAATAAGTTTTCAGTGATGTTGACATTCCATTCCGAAACAACAATGCCAATCTTCATGCCCTCAGCAGAAGGTACATCTTCTAGATTGTAATGAGAAAGGTTTTTATTTTCTGTTGCCATAAAAAAAAGCTCGATGAACGAGCTTTAGTTAGATTATTTTCTTAATTCAGCTCGATTAATAAACTTTTCTATATCTCTCGCTTCATCAGAGGTAGAATACTTAGTTTTAATTAAAGTGTAGTATTCTACTGCTTTGCTGAACTTTTCTTCTTGCTCCAATGCCATTGCTGCTCTTTTAAGGTAAATAGGAGCAGTAAATTCATTTTCACTATTAAATGCTGCTTTAGTCCAATAGTTGATGGCATCATCAACTTCATCAATATTTATGTAGGCGTCACCTAAACTTCCATGACATATAGAAGATATGATTTCATCATCACTTGAAAAATCACTTAAGTATTCAATAGCAGACTCATTGTCACCAGTACGTAAATAGCTTATTCCAGCGTAGTAGTTAGCTAAATTGCCAGCATCTGTAGAACCATAATCGTCTATGATATCTAATAGACCTAAGTTATCATTAACACCATTTAGTGCTAGGTTGAAGGAATCTTTTTCAAAATACTCAACAGCAACAAACAATTCTGTTTCAGCTTCTTCATTTACAGATTGCACATAAAATTTGTCATAAGCTAGATAAAGAGCAATTACAATAACAACACCAAACACGAATGTAGAGAGTTGTTTCTGATTATTCTCCACCCACTGTTCTGTACGTGTTAGCGTTTCTTCAACGGCTGCAAACTGCTCTTCCGTTTTATTTACCTTCTTTTTCGCCATGTGTTATAAAATTGAGCAACAAAAATAACTTTTTTTTCCATTTGAAAAACTTTACAGACGATAGCTTATTTTAAGTTAAAATTTAGATAACTTAGTGCTAGTTAAAATACGTTGATGTTTTTAGAAAAATTATCTGTTTTAAATTTCAAAAATCATGCTGAAAGTCGTTTGGATTTGAATCCAAATGTCAACTGTTTTGTTGGTAATAATGGTTCAGGGAAAACCAATTTACTAGATGCCATCCATTACCTTTCCTTCACAAAGAGTTTCTTTATAAAGCAGGACAGTTTCAATATACTTTACAATCAGCCTTTTATGTCTATAGAAGGCACTTTTGATAAAGACAGTGCTAAAGACCTTATTCAGTGTGCAGTAAAATCTGGTTCAAAGAAGGTCATTAGAAAGAACAAAAAGAATTACGATAAGCTCTCTGAACATATTGGATTATACCCTTTGGTTATGGTTTCTCCAACTGATAGCGAACTTCTGCTTGGGGGAAGTGATGTAAGGAGAAAATACATGGATAGTGTCATTTCTCAGTTTGACAAGGATTACCTTAATTCGGTGATTCACTACAACAAACTCATTGCTCAAAGAAACGCATTGTTAAAAACACTAAAATCAGATTATACTTCACTTTCTTTATACGACGAGCAACTTGCTCCACTCACACAAACTATTTTTGAAAAGAGAAAATTGTTTTTGAATCGATTGTTACCTATATTTTTAAAATATTACAACGAAATTTCCGCTACTAATGAAAAAGTGAGCATAGACTATAATTCTCAATTGAATGACGAAAGCTACTTAGAATTGACAAAGCGTAATTTCGAAAAAGATAAAGTTGTTCAATTTTCCTCAATAGGAACACATAAAGATGATTTAGTATTCAACCTAAATGATCATCTGATTAAAAGAGTAGGTTCTCAAGGTCAGCAAAAGACCTATTTGTTAGCACTCAAATTAGCTCAATTTGATTTTATGCAAGATGCTTTAGGCTACAAGCCTATGTTGCTATTGGATGATATCTTTGATAAACTTGATGACAATAGGGTAGAGCACCTCATGTCTTTAGTGCATCGTCATCATTTTGGGCAAATATTTGTGACAGACACACATCCTGAGCGTACAAAGCAAATCTTTAATAAGATAAATGCTGATTTCAAATTGTTTCACATTAAAAATGGAGCCGTTGAAAAGGAAGAGTAACCAACAGTCATTAGGAGATGTAATTAAAGATTTTCTTAGAGAAAGCGGATGGGAACAGAAGCTTGATGAAGTTAAAATAATTACGGAGTGGGATAGGCTTTTAGGAGCTTCTTTAGCTAAGTATACCGATGAAGTATTTATTTCTAACAAAAAGCTTCACATTCGACTGAATTCAGCAATATTACGTCAAGAGCTTTCCTACCAAAGGAGCGTGCTTGTAAATAAGCTAAACGATGCCGTAGGCAAAGTAGTGATTACGGATATAATCCTAAAATAAAAAGCCCTAATACTGATGGAAAAGGGCTTTCTAATGCATTTATTTAATTATGAACGCTCTTCTTCAGTAAAAAAGAAATCACCTTCAATAGCAGCGTTTTCGTCAGAGTCAGAACCGTGAACAGCATTTTTAGCTTTGCTCTCAGCAAATTCTTTTCTGATAGTGCCGTCAGCAGCCTCTGTTGGGTCAGTAGCGCCGATAAGTGCTCTAAAGTCAGCTACGGCATTATCTTTTTCTAGTATTGCAGCTACAATAGGACCAGAGCTCATATAGCTCACCAATTCTCCGTAGAATGGACGTTCCTTGTGAACTTCGTAAAAAGTACCAGCAGAATCTGCAGATAACTGTGTTTTTTTCATTGCTACAATTCTAAAACCTGCAGCGTTAATTCGTTCTAAAATAGCACCGATATTTCCGTTTTCTACGGCTTCGGGCTTAATCATTGTGAATGTTCTATTAGTTGCCATTTGTATAGTCATATATTTTTGTTAGCGCGAATTTATAAAAATCCTTTGCTAAATACAGTCAGTTTTATTCTTATTTTAGCAATCTTTATGAAAGCAGAAGAATTAAATCAATTAAAATCGTTTTTGTCAGTTCCAAGACGAATTGTAATAACCACTCACAAAGGACCTGATGGTGATGCCATGGGTTCCTCTTTGGGTTTAGCTAATTATTTACAGACAAAAGGGCATATCGTTTCGGTTATTACTCCAAACGATTATCCTATTTTTTTGAAGTGGATGAAAGGAAATGATGACGTTATAGAATACTGCTATCATGAAGAAAAAGCCAAGCGAATTACAGCAAAAGCAGAGCTTATTTTCTGTTTAGATTTCAACACACTAAGTCGAATTGACACTTATGCTCCAGTTGTAGAGTCCTCTAAAGCACCAAAGGTTTTAATAGACCATCATCAACAACCAGATATTTTTGACTATAATTTTTCGGATACAACTGCATGTTCAACTGCTCAATTAATTTTTGAATTTTTAGAACTTTTAGGTGATGACCATTTAATTACTCAGGACATTGCAGAGTGTTTATACGCAGGCATCATGACTGATACAGGAAATTTCAAGTTTAATTCAGTAACCTCTAAAACACATCAGATTGTTTCTACTCTAATAGAAAAAGGGGTGAGGAACGATTGGGTTTATGACAAGATTCACGATAATAATTCTGTTAGTAGGCTAAAGCTTTTAGGTTATTGTTTAAACGAAAAGCTAGAGGTTTTGCCAGAATTCAATGCGGCGTATATTTGCCTTACTGAAGAAGAATTAAAGCGTTTCAATTTTCAAAAAGGCGATACGGAAGGTGTTGTTAATTATGCTTTATCGATTAAAGGTGTAAGAGTAGCAGCATTTTTTGTGCAAAAAGATGGAATAATTAAAATCTCGTTTAGATCGAAAGGCGATATTTCAGTAAATCAGCTTTCAAGAGACCATTTTGGTGGTGGTGGACACATTAATGCTGCTGGTGGTGCATCATCTGATATGGATACTGCAGTTCAAACATTTAAAAAAGTAATATCAAATTATATTAACTAACTAAAATCAATTTCAATGAAAAAAATCGTTTTAATTTTTGGGGTATCTGCTCTAATATTTTCTTGTAATAATGAAGATATATCGAACTCTGAATTATCAACACAAATGGACTCTTTGAGTTATAGCTTAGGAGTGAGTGTTGCTAACAATTTAAAAAGTAGTGGTTTTGAAACTATAGAATCTTCTGCAATTTCAGCAGCATTTAATGATGTTTTTTCTGGAAACGTTGTAAAGATAAGTGAAGAAGATGCTAATGCTTTGATACAAGACTATTTTATGGAATTAAGTCAGAAGAAAAGTCAAGAGGCAACAAATAAGGGACAAGCATTTTTGGATGAAAACGCTGCCAAAGAAGGTGTGGTTACTACTGCATCAGGTCTTCAATACCAAGTGTTAACAGAAGGTCAAGGTGCTAAGCCAGCTGCAAGTGATGAAGTAACTGTACATTATCACGGAACGCTAATTGACGGTACTGTATTTGATAGCTCAGTAGATAGAGGTCAACCTGCCACATTCCCTGTTGGCGGAGTAATTCAAGGTTGGGTAGAAGCTCTACAGTTAATGAATGTTGGCTCAAAATATAAATTATTCATACCATCTAATCTGGCATATGGTGAAAGAGGTGCTGGGGGTTCTATAGGTCCTAACGAGACACTTATTTTTGAAGTAGAATTACTATCGATTAATTAATGGCATTAATTAACGAATTAGAAAAGCAAGGTAACTTCTTGTTTAAATATAGAGGGCAATTTCCTGTTGTCCTATTTATTTTAGCCATTCCGTTCATTTATGTCACTGAGGATGTAAACCCTTTACTAGCAGAAAGTTATACCTTTTTAGCTATTGGATTGTCCTTATTAGGATTTGTCATTAGAGCCTATACCATTGGTACAACTCCAAGGGGAACATCTGGAAGGAACACTAAAGAACAAGTTGCTGTGCAGCTAAATAGCACAGGCATTTATTCAATGTTAAGGCACCCACTATATCTTGGTAATTATTTTATGTGGATAGGTATTGTATACTTTACATATAATTGGTGCTTCGTTGTTATAGTTAGTCTTTTGTACTGGGTATATTATGAACGTATTATGTTTGCTGAAGAACGATTTTTAGAACAAAAATTTGGTCAAAACTATTTAGATTGGGCAAAAACACTACCAGCCTTTATACCTAAGTTTTCAAGTCTTAATAAAAGCGATATTCCCTTTTCTCTTGTAAGTGTTTTGAGAAGAGAGTATTCGGGAGTGTTAGCTACTGTTATTGGTTTTGTATTTGTTGATTTTTTCAGAAATTACTTTGCTGGAGATGATGTACTAATTTCCAATCTTTCAATAAATATACTTATTGTTTCTGTATTTCTAAGTTTAATTCTTAGAACGCTTAAAAGACACACTAAACTTTTGAATGAAGAAGGAAGGTCTTAAAAAATCCAAAAGGCTATTTGAAGAGTTGACAAAAATAGTATATTTGCCGACCCAACTATGGCGAGGTAGCTCAGTTGGTTAGAGCGTCGGATTCATAACCCGGAGGCCGAGAGTTCAAATCTCTCCCTCGCTACTCTAAAAAAGCTCCTGCATTTGCAGGGGCTTTTTACGTTTTAACTATTCTCACTTTGAATCGGTATTCTATTAGTCAACATTTTAAAAGTAGCTATGCAACAGAAAATCACAAAAAGTGAATGATAATACGCACATACATCTGGAATATTAGGGTCATTTTTAACAACAAATACACCAACAATATTTATGACAAATAGCGCTAAGATTGTTTTAATAGCAAAAAACTTATATGCTTTACTACCATCATAGATCAGTTTATTAGAAAAAGCAATAATGATTTGTGCTCCAAAAAGTGCAGCAACAATTAAATGAGAAAGTTCTCCACTTGAAAAAAAGAATTTAGCTCATCAGGAACAACTCTATAAACCCATAGATAGTAAAGCCTAGCAAAAAGAAAAAACGTTTTCTAACTATTACACCATAAATTGTTACTGATACTGGTAGCGCAGGTATAATTTGTAATAAAACATCCATAAAATAAGGAGTTAAGATTAGTCATCTAAATTATAATTATTTTAATGGATTTGGAATTGATGATTATAATTTATCAAATAAGATTACTTTTTAGTAGCCTTAAGAGAGAAAATATAAGGTAAGTTTTGTTGTTTTCTATCTTTTAAAACATATTTGCCGGGCTCTCTTTCTACCATGCCTTTTACATGATATGGAGTGTAGTTATATTCTTCAAAAGATTGTAGCTTTAAGCCGTTAGATTCAAGAGCTACGAATATTTCTGTGAGGGAATGATTCCACCAGTAAAATTCACTATCTATATTTTCACCACCATCTGTATAGCTGCCTTTTTCTTTTTCAATATTCATGTCTTTGTCAAAGAAATAGTCCTGACCTTCAAACAAACTAACGAATGGATGAATTTCAACTAATAAAAAAGTGCCGCCTTTTTTGAGGTGCTTGGCAATAACTTCTCCCCATTTGTTGAGGTCAGGAAGCCAACCAATAGCTCCGTATGAAGAAAAAACAATGTCAAACTCTTCATCTAAATTAAGCTCTAAAACATTTGACTCTAGAAATCGACAAGGAACATTAATTTCATCAGAAAGTTCTTTGGCAGCTTTAATGGCAGAGGGTGAAAAATCTACTCCTGTTGCTATAGCTCCTAAGTTCGCTAATGAAAGAGTGTCTTGTCCAAAATGACATTGTAAGTGAAGCATGGACTTATTACTAACATCTTGTAATATTGACCGTTCAATATCATTTAAACTGTATTTGGTTGATTTGAACTTTTCATTATCGTAGAATCGAGATTCTATATGAACAGGTGTTCTATTCTCCCAGGATTGGAGATTCTTTTTGAAATGTTGGCTAAAATCACTCATTTCTAGTATGCAAATAGCGGGAATTGACCCATTAGGTCGTTTACTTTTTTGCGAACTTCTTGAATGACATCTTCATTCTCAATGTTCATAAGTACTTCGTCAATTAGGTCTACTATTTGAGGGATTGTATCTTCCTTC
>PKDP01000150.1 GCA_002862585.1 Flavobacteriales bacterium
TTGGTAATGAATGGCACTGAATTAGGTGGTGGATCCATTCGTATTCATGATAAAGAGTTACAGCGATTGATGTTCAATCACCTTGGATTTACAGAGGAAGAAGCCAAAGACCAATTTGGATTTTTAATGACCGCCTTTGAATTTGGCGCCCCTCCACACGGCGGCATAGCCTTTGGTTTTGACCGTCTTTGTTCTCTTTTTGGTGGTCAGGAAAGTATCCGAGACTTTATCGCTTTCCCAAAAAACAACTCAGGACGTGACGTTATGATTGATGCTCCATCAATAATTGACAATACACAACTCGACGAACTGAACATTAAATTAAAATAAATTTTTAGTCTTACTTTATTTATTTGAATTAAAAACACAAATAAAGGAATTAGAACATCTTATCTCTATTGAAGAAATAAAAAAAGCACCTCAAAAATGAGGTGCTTTTAATTAAATATATTGTGAGTTTATAAAGTCCCTCTATCCCCTTGTTCTCTTTCTATAGCTTCAAACAATGCTTTGAAGTTTCCTTTTCCGAAAGACTGTGCTCCTTTTCGCTGAATAATTTCGAAAAACATAGTTGGTCTATCCACCACTGGCTTTGTAAAAAGCTGTAATAAATAACCCTCATCGTCTCTATCAATTAAGATACCATGCTGTTTTAGTACCTCAACATCTTCATCGATATTACCGACCCTTTCCAATAAATCATCGTAGTAGTTTTCAGGCACATAAAGAAATTCTACTCCTCTATCTCGCATAGCAGAAACTGTAGACACAATGTCATCTGTAGCTAAAGCAATATGCTGTACGCCAGGGCCATTATAGAAGTCTATATATTCTTCAATTTGAGACTTTTTCTTGCCCTCAGCAGGCTCATTGATAGGAAACTTAATTCGTCCATTACCGTTACTCATAACCTTAGACATAAGGGCTGTGTAGTCGGTAGAAATATCATTATCATCGAAAGAAATGATTTGAGCAAAGCCCATCACTTTAGCATAAAACTCACACCAAGTGTTCATCTCATCCCAATCCACATTACCAACCATATGGTCAATAAACTTCAAGCCTGTTGGTGCTGGATTATAATGGCTTTCCCATTTTTTGTATCCAGGTAAAAACGGACCGTTATAATCGTTTCTTTCTACAAAAATATGAACCGTTTCACCATAAGTATATATTCCAGAACGAACTACTTTTCCGAAATCATCTTCTTCTACAGTAGGCTCCATAAACGATTTAGCCCCTCTTTTGGTAGTTTCTTCCCACGCTTTGGTAGCATCCTCAACCCACAAAGCAACGACTTTTACACCGTCACCATGTTTGTTGATATGCTCGTTAATTAGTCCTCCTTCATTAAGAGGGGTTGTCAATACTAATCGAATTTTATCTTGCTTTAAAACATAAGACACGCAGTCTTTTACACCTGTTTCAAGACCTGCGTATGCCTCCGATTGAAAGCCAAATGCTGTTTTATAAAAATGGGCAGATTGCTTTGCATTACCCACATACAATTCGACATAGTCTGTTCCTAATAAGGGCAAAAAATCTTCTGCCTCATCAAATAACTTCTTCAAACCGTATTCGGTATTTTGAAGGTTTTTTAAATTTTTAATTTCTGCTGACATAGTTAGTAAGTTTAAATATTATTTATCTAACCAAGATTTATGGTAATCGCCATCGATTAAATCCATAGCTGCTTGAGTTACTTTTAAAGGTTTAAAGGTATCTACCATTACGGCTAGTTCCTCTGTTTCTTTCTGACCAATACTTCGTTCGGCAGCTCCAGGATGAGGGCCATGTGGTATTCCTGCAGGGTGAAGTGTAATTTGTCCTTGCTGGATATGATTTCTGCTCATAAAGTCTCCGTCTACATAATATAGCACCTCATCAGAATCAATATTAGAATGGTTGTAAGGTGCTGGTATTGCTTCAGGATGATAGTCGTATAAACGAGGACAGAATGAACACACTACAAAGCCTGCCGCCTCAAAGGTTTGATGAATTGGAGGGGGTAAATGTACTCGACCTGTGATAGGCTCAAAATCATGAATTGAAAAAGCGTAAGGATAATTATAGCCGTCCCAGCCAATAACATCAAAAGGATGAGAAGCGTAAACATATTCGTGCAACATTCCTTCTTTCTTTATCATCATCCTAAAATCGCCCAACTCATCGTGCGTTTCTAATTCATCTGGCTGACGTAAATCACGCTCACAAAATGGAGAGTGTTCTAACAACTGACCAAACCAATTACGATAGCGCTTTGGCGTATACATAGGACTCGTAGATTCTACAATGAATAAACGATTGTCTTCACTGTCAAATGTGAAGGCGTAAATCATTCCTCTTGGAATCATAAGGTAATCGCCAGGTCCAAATTTCAAATTTCCTACGATTGTTCTAAGCGTTCCTGTTCCCTTATGAACAAAAATCATTTCATCGCAATCAGCATTTTTATAAAAATAATCCGTCATGGATTGCTTTGGAGCTGCTAGTGAAATGTGGCAATCATTATTGATTAACACCGCTACTCTACTATCTAAAAAGTCATCTGTAGGCTTTACAGAAAACCCTTTTAGACTAATTGACTTGAGGTTTTTATCTACTGCTACTTTTGGAGTAACATCTTTAGCTACAAGAATGTTCTTCACCATTGTTGGTCGGTGTGTATGGTAAAGTAAAGACGACATTCCGTCAAAACCTACGGTACCGAACAACTGTTCATAATACATTCCACCATTTGGTTTTGAAAAAACCGTGTGTCTTTTGTGTGGGATTTTTCCCAATTTGTGATAAAATGGCATACCTTATAATTTTCGTTAGTAAGTTAAAAAATATTTAATCATCAAAAGCCTTTGATAAATCAACCTTTCGATGGCTATGAAATCGCTCTTTAATTCCCTCGCCTTTTCTGAGCTTCTTTTGTTCTTCCAATGGCAACTTAGACACTTCTAAACAGTCGGAAGAGCAGCATTTTTCGTGCTTTTCTTGACAATCACCACATTCAATAAATAATAAATTACAATTTATGTTTTTACAATTTACGTGAGTGTCCGATACTGTACCACACTGATGGCACTGGCTAATAACTTCATTGCCAATACGCTCAGCCAAACGCTCATCAAAAACGAAATTTTTACCTTTAAACTTATTTGGCAATTCTTTATTTTCATTCAATTGTCTGGCATAATCTATTATACCACCATGCAATTGATTGACATCTTCAAAACCATGATGCCTTAAATAAGCGGATGTCTTTTCGCAACGAATACCCCCAGTACAATATAATAACACCTTTTTGTCCTCTTTTCCTTTAAGCATATCTTTTACTTCAGGAAGTTCGTCTCTAAACGTTTCTGATTGAGGACAAATAGCATTTTCAAAATGACCAATCTCGCTCTCGTAATGGTTACGCATATCTACAACTATAGCCCCTTGCTCCAAAGCCTCGTTCCATTCTCTAGCATTAAGGTGTTTCCCTACATTAGTAACATCGTATTCATCTATTGGAAGACCATCTGCTACAATCTGTTCCCTAACTTTAATCATTAGCTTGAAAAACGATTTTCCATCGTCTTCAACAGCAATTTTTAATGGAATGTCTTTAAGCTCATCATACTTATTAATTGTCTGAATGAAGGTGTTCCAGTTATGTTCTGGCACGCTCATTTGAGCGTTGATTCCTTCACGAGCTACATAAATACGACCAAAGCAATTAATTTCACTCCAATCTTCAAATAAATCGTCTCTGAATTTTTCAGGGTTTTCTAAAATAACATACCTATAGAAGGAAACTGTTTTTCGGAAAAATGTCTCGTTGTTTAACTTTTCCAAAGCCTGCTCCTTACTCAGTTTATTTTTTAAACCTTTCTTATATGCGTTGGGATCCATTTTTAAAATTTCTTTCGCCAAAGGTAAACAAAGAATTGCTAAATGAATACTGATTTAGGTCATAGATGGATTATTAAATAGTTATATTTGTGAGCTATTGTGAGAGAGCATGAAAGACACCATTTTAATAATCGGAGCCTCCGGTCAAATAGGCACTGAACTCGTTATTACTCTACGAAAAATCTATGGCGATGCCAACGTTATTGCTACAGACATACTACCTATGGCAAATGAAGAGCTGTCAACTGGTCCTTTTGAAGTACTTGATATTTTGGACCAAAAAAGTCTTTTCGATATCGTTAAAAAATACAATGTCACTCAAGTCTATTTATTGGCGGCTTTGTTATCTGCTACCGCAGAGAAAAATATTGAATTAGGATGGAATTTGAACATGCGTTCACTGTCACACGTGTTAGATTTAGCACGAGAGAAACACATCAAAAAAGTGTATTGGCCAAGTTCCATTGCTGTATTTGGACCAAGTACGCCAAGCATCCTAACTCCACAACGCACCATTATGGAGCCGAATACCGTTTATGGTATTAGCAAATTAGCTGGTGAACGCTGGTGTGAATATTATCATGAAAAATTTAGCGTGGACGTGCGAAGCATTCGATATCCAGGTTTAATCGGCTGGAAATCGGCTCCAGGTGGCGGCACTACAGATTATGCCGTTCATATTTTCCATGAAGCGTTAAAAAGCGGGCAATACACCAGTTTCCTAAGTGACGACACCACTTTGCCTATGATGCATATGAACGATGCTATTCGTGCTACCTTAGAAATCATGGAAGCTCCGGCAGAAAGTATAAAAATTCGTTCCTCTTATAATGTTGCTGGGCTAAGTTTTAGTCCAAAAGAACTAGCTGACGAGATACAAAAGCATATTCCAGACTTTAAAATGAGCTACGAAAGCGATTACCGACAAGCTATTGCGGATAGTTGGCCAAAAAGTATTTATGATTCTGAAGCAAAAACCGATTGGAATTGGAAAAGTTCCTTTAATTTGCAAGAGTTAACGTCAGATATGTTAACGAACATTAAAACACTTGTGAACCAATAACAGAACAGAATGTCTTCTGATTTAATCATTTATAATACACTCAGTAGAAAAAAAGAGGTTTTTAAACCCATACACCCTACTCATGTTGGGATGTATGTGTGTGGCCCTACCGTTTATGGCGAGCCTCACTTAGGGCATGCAAGACCTTCCATTACATTTGATATCGTTTTTAGATACCTTCAACATAAAGGTTTAAAGGTGCGTTATGTGCGAAATATTACTGATGCTGGTCACCTTGTAGATGATGCCGACCACGGCGAAGATAAAATTGCTAAAAAAGCACGTCTAGAAAAATTAGAGCCTATGGAAGTGGTGCAATTTTACACCATCAAATACCATAAGGCTGTAGAAGTACTGAACTGTTTGCCTCCATCCATTGAGCCAAGAGCTACCGGACATATTATTGAGCAAATAGAAATGGTCAAGCAGATTTTGAAAAACGGCTATGCGTATGAAGTTAATGGCTCTGTTTATTTGGATGTAAATAAATATAATGAAGACTTCCCATACGGTAGATTATCAGGCAGAAACTTAGAAGACGCCTTAGAAAACACCCGTACTCTTGATGGTCAAGACGAAAAGAAAAGCTCGGTTGACTTTGCCATTTGGAAAAAAGCAGCTCCTGAACACATTATGAGATGGCCATCCCCTTGGGGTGATGGTTTTCCGGGGTGGCATCTAGAATGTTCAGCCATGAGTAGTAAATACTTAGGCGACACCTTTGATATTCATGGTGGTGGGATGGACTTGGTTTTCCCACATCACGAAGCTGAAATAGCACAATCTAACGCTTGTAATAAATGCGACCCTGCCAACTTCTGGATGCACAATAACATGATTACCATCAATGGGCAAAAGATGGGTAAATCACTAGGAAACTTTATCAATCTAGAAGAATTCTTTAGTGGTAGTCACTACTTATTGGAACGTGCTTACAAACCTATGACGGTACGTTTTTTCATCCTTCAAGCACATTACAGAAGTCCATTAGACTTTTCAAATGACGCTTTACAAGCCGCTGAAAAAGGCTTAGCGAAGTTGCTAAACGCTAAGAAAACTATCGCTCAACTCAAAGAAAGCTCGAAGTCATCTGTAGATGTCCTTACATTACAAAAGGATTGCTACCAAGCAATGAATGATGACTTCAACACGCCTATTCTTATAGCACATCTTTTCGAGGCAGTACGAATTATTAACTGTGCAAAAGCCGGAACGGAAGAGCTAACTAAGCAAGATATTAAAGTATTAAGCGAAATTTTTGACACTTTCGTTACTACCATTTTAGCCTTGAAAGAGGAAGAAGAATCCAATAATGATTTGAGTAATGACATTATGGATATCATCTTACAAATAAGAAGTTCTGCCAAATCTAATAAAGACTGGACAACAGCTGATTTGATTCGATATGAACTTAAAAAACTAAACATTGAAGTCCGAGATGGAAGCGAGGGTAGCTCGTGGGAAATCAAAGAATAAGCTATTCTAAATTATGCGTCATTTTGCTATTATTTCTTTATTTTTAACTGTTTTGTTTTCTTGTCAAGAAGAAAAAAAATCAACTCAATCTGTTAAAAAACAAACAAAGAAACCGGTTGAAGTGCCTGTCTTTAATGTAGACAGCGCCTACCATTTCATCCAAGAACAGGTGGATTTCGGGCCACGCTATTTGAGCAGCAAAGGCTGGGAGCAATGCGGTGATTATTTAGTTCAAAAGCTATCTGCTTACACCCCACACCTACAAGAGCAAAATAGCAGAATTACAACCTATGATGGCAAATCACACACACTAAGAAACATCATCGCCTCATTTAGTCCTGAGAAAAATAATCGAATTTTACTATGTGCACATTGGGACACCAGACATGTCGCTGATCATGATGATGCCCGCCAAAACGAACCTATTTTAGGTGCAAATGATGGAGGCAGTGGTGTAGGTGTACTAATTGAAATTGCTCGTTTATTATCACAAAAAGAGAGCCGAATGGGCATCGATATTATCTTGTTTGATGCTGAAGATTATGGCGACCCTAACAGTAGCTCACCCAATTCCGCAATAAGCTGGTGCATAGGCTCAAAGTATTGGAGTGAAAACCCACATGTGCCTAATTATTACGCCCAATACGGCATATTATTAGATATGGTTGGTGCTAAAGACGCACGCTTTACTCATGAAGGACTTTCTAGAAATTACGCTCAACGCATACTAAAAAAGGTTTGGAAAACAGCTCACAATTTAGGACATAGCGAGTACTTTGCTTACCAAATGACTCCACAAATTATTGACGACCATCTGTATCTAAATACAGTTGCTAATATCCCCACTATTGATATTATTGAATTCGACATGAATACTAAAAGTGGCTTTAATAAGCATTGGCATACTCATAGCGACGACATGAATAATATCGACAAAAACACCTTAAATGCTGTCGGTCAAACGATTACTTCCGTTATTTATAATGAATAAAAATTTCTAGTCATCTAGAATGATTGGTAAATATTTCCGACCTTTGTACCATTAAAATAAACACTCTTTTAATGGAAATTTTTATCTTCATCATTGCTCATTGGTACTTATCGTTATTTGCTCAATCTTTCTTTCACCATAGGTACTCAGCTCATCAAATGTTTACTATGCCTAATTGGGTGGAAAAGTTCTTTTTTGTCTTTTCGTTTGTAGCTCAAGGCTCTTCGTACATGAGTCCTAAAGTGTATGGCATCTTACATCGACTACACCACGAACATGCCGATAAAGAAGAGGATCCACACTCTCCATTATTCTCTACAAATTTTGTAACTCTTATGGTAAAAACATACCACAAATTTGCTGGTATTCAAAATGGTGAAATAAAAGTTAAAGAAGCTCATTCCAAAAATTTACCAGACTGGAAATGGTTTGATAAAATGGCGGGTTCACTATTAGTAAAAATACTTTGGTCATTATTCTATATTTGGTTTTACTACACTTTCGCTACCGCTTGGTGGATGTACCTATTCATTCCTATGCACATTGTAATGGGCCCCGTTCACGGAACTGTAGTTAACTGGTTTGCTCATAAGTTCGGTTATACTAATTATGAGGTAGATGATACATCAAAAAACCTTATGCCATTTGATATTTTTATGCTTGGCGAAGGCTACCACAACAATCATCACGCTGAAGG
>PKDP01000015.1 GCA_002862585.1 Flavobacteriales bacterium
AATATTTGAGATTTTAAGGTAGGATGGTCTAAAATTATAACCCCATTCTGAAATACAATGAGATTCGTCTACAGCTATGAGGTTGATGTTCATTTTCTCAAGCCTTACCTTTACAATTTCATTCTCTAGGCGTTCTGGTGATAGGTATAAAAACTTATAATTTCCGTAGATACAATTATCGAGAGTGATATCTAATTCGGAATGCGACATTCCAGAGGTAATTGCTACAGCTCTGATGTTATTGGACTTGAGAGCCGAAACCTGATCATTCATGAGGGCTATAAGTGGTGATACGACTATGCAAATACCTTCCATCATCATAGTGGGCACTTGAAAGCATATGGATTTTCCTCCTCCAGTAGGTAATAGTACAAGAGTGTCATTCCCTTCTAGTATTGAATGAATAACATCAAGTTGAGAACTTCTAAAAGAGTCAAAGCCCCAATATTGTTTCAATATTTTTTCTGGACTCAACATCTTTACGAAGATATGAATTAGATTCTATTCAGAATGAAATCAATGCGTTCTTCAACTGTAGTTTTTGGAACTTCTATTAAAGAATAGTTGTAATTGGTGTAGGCTTCTATCATATAGTTATGAATTTGAACAGCTTCTTCATAGTCCTCAACTCTTTCGTTGTCGGTTTCATAAATGTCATTCCATGGAGGTAGAATGAATACTTTTGTGAAGTACTTATGATATTTACAATCGTTATCCATTTTTTCGGAAACTTCAAGCTTATTTTTGGTTAAATAAGCTAGGTTGTCAATCATACTTCTATCATAAAACTGTAAATCTTTTGAGGCGTCAAGGAAATCGTTTTTCCTTAGTTTAAACACTTCATCTTCAAAGTTTAAATCCTTGAATGAAGTAGATATTTTCATACGTTGTATGAGCTGTCTTGAAACTTCTTCATAACAATGGTAGCCTTTCAGTTTAAGCTCGTCTATAAGACTAGTTTTTCCGCTTCCAGGAGCTCCTGTTATTACTATTCTTTTCATTAGAGGAATGTACTTAGTAGAGCAATACTTGTGCCGAGTATTATCGTTAATATTTTTTGACTATTGAAGTGGTGTCCTTCACTACTTTCAAAAAGAATTGTAGTAGAAATATGAAGAAAAATTCCAATTACTATTGCCATTATTTCATGATAATACCCCGAAATATTACTAATGTATTGGCTAAAAAAGGAGCCTACAGGTGTTGTTAAAGCAAATATCACTACAAAGAGTAATATTCTTACTTTACTCATTTTGCTTTGAATAAGCATATGGGTAAGGACAATGGCTACAGGAATTTTATGCAATACAATTGCAGAAAGTAAAGAATCGTGTGTGTGGTCGTGAATATGATTATGATGTGGTGTTCCTAGTGGCATTCCTTCAATAAATGAGTGAATACATAGCCCTACCATTATACTCATGGGTATTGTTCCATGGATATGTCCATGTCCGTGTTCCACACCTTGTGAAAAATGTTCTAGTATAATTTGAATGAAAAAACCAATTAAAACAAAAAGACCAATTACATGGTTGTTTTCATTGGTAAATGTCTCTGGCATTAAATGAAGCACAGTGATTGAAAACAAATATGCACCACTAAATGAAATAAACAATTTTGTTGTTTTATTCGAAATGTTTTTAAAATAAAAAGCAATAAATGCTCCAATAAAAACAGAGAGAAAAAGAACTATGTAGTTGGTTAGACTCATTTCTGTAAAAGTAATATTAGTCGTTGTGAATTAATTGCGTCAAAGTCATTAAAATCATAATCACCCCACAAATTTATAATTTTCAATCCAGCTTTATCCACTAATTTTTTGAAATCGTTAAGCGTAAGTGCACGAACTTTTTCTATAAAGTGATAAGATTGATTATTGTCATTGAACTTTATATCCTTAATGATGTAGCTATTCTCAACTCTTCTATTGATTTTAAATAGAATATGTTCTACTTTTTTCTCTTCATTTTCAACTAATTTAGAGATGATTTTCTTTGAATTCATAAAGTCAATGACTATTTGTCCACCTTTTTTAAGATTTGAGGACATAGCTTTAACTGCATCTTCATTTTCTTTATCACTATTGAAGTAACCAAAGCTTGTAAAAAGGTTTAAAACAAAGTCGAATTCTCCTTTCTTATAGACTTGCCTCATATCATGTACATTAAAATGAAGACGTTTATTGCTAAATGAATGGGCATAATCAATGCTTTCCTTTGATAAATCAATACCTTCAACCTTAAATCCTTTTTCATTTATAGAAATTGAATGTCGTCCTTTGCCACAGGCAACATCTAAAAAAGAATGGTGTTGAGAAGGGTTTAATTGTTCCAGAAGATTAGAAATAAAATTATCAGCTTCACTAAAGTCTCGATCTTTATAAAGAAGGTGGTAGTATGGACTGTTAAACCAAGTATCGAACCAATTTTTCATTCGTCAAATATAAATTTAATAACGTATTATTTAACTAACTTCGCTGCATGAATAATATTTCAAGAAATAACTTTCGGATGATTGCTAAAACTCAACTCGGTCTAGAGGAGATTTTAGCAGACGAACTCAAGCAGTTGGGTGCAATGGATGTTGAAGTTTTAAATAGAGCCGTTAGTTTTGTTGGTGATATTGGCTTTATGTATAAAGCAAATCTTAATCTGAGAACAGCGATTCGAATTCTTAAGCCAGTTTTTAATTTTACTGCAAGAAAGGATGTAGAATTATATGAAAAGGCTTTAGAATTGGATTGGCAAAAACACATTAGTATTGATAATACTATTGCTGTTAATGCTGTTGTTCACTCTGATTTTTTCAATCATAGCCATTATGTAGCTCTTAAAGTAAAAGATGCCATAGTCGATTATTTTAGAAATTTAACTAAAGGTCGCAGACCTGATGTTGATACTAAAAATCCTGATATTAGGATAAATATTCATGTCTCCAATGACAAGTGTACATTGTCTCTTGATAGCTCAGGCGAATCCTTACATAAAAGGGGATATAGACACGCTACTAATGAGGCACCAATTAGTGAGGTTTTAGCGGCTGGATTAATTTTACTTAGCGACTGGGATAGAAAGAGTGACTTTTTAGATCCAATGTGTGGCTCTGGAACAATTTTAATTGAAGCGGCCATGATTGCTTGTAATATTCCTCCAGCTCTGCATAGAAAGAAGTTCTGTTTTATGAATTGGAATAATTTTGACGAACCTTTATGGGATAAGATAAAAGAAGTTTCAATGAATAAGGTCTCTGATTTTGAGGGGAGAATTATTGGTTGTGATAGGGCTTTTGCTTCTATTAGAAAAGCACAAGAAAATATTAAAGATGCTATGCTTGACGATATGATAGAGGTAAAGCGGGCTAACTTTGTGAGAAAACCCGAGTTACTGCCTAACGGTGGTACTGTATTATTTAATCCTCCTTATGGAGAGCGACTAAATGTGGACACACAAGAACTTTATGCAAGTATTGGTGATACATTTAAAAAGAATTATGCAGGTTGTTCTGCATGGTTAATTACATCTGACATGGAAGCTGTTAATAGTATTCATCTAAAGCATACTAGGCGTATTAAGATATTCAATGGTAATTTGGAGTGTCGTTTCTTAAAGTATGAAATGTACGATGGTTCTAAAAAATTAAGCAAACAAAAAGCGACTGAATAGTCGCTTTTTTATTTACTTGTAATTTAGTGCTAAACTATAGACCAATTAATTCTTTAGCCTTCTTAATGGATATTTGCTCATTATTGTAGAATGCAATTGGGTAACATCCGTCATAGCCCATTTTCGTAACTTTCTCAAGTCTTAGCATAGCTGCTTGAATATTTGTAAATGTACCTGTTGTATATCTGAAAATACCATTTGATATTTCTGTTTTTTCCACACCTTCGAGTTCATTTATTTTAGCAATTTCTACAACTTCATTTTTGCTATAAATACCTAGTTGTATTTTAAAGATTACGTCACCATAAACCGATGCATTCTCTTCATTGTAACCGATATCCATATATTCCTTAGCACCTACTAATTCACCTTCTTTGATGGCTACTACTTTGGCGTTTTCATAGCTCATGAAGTAAAGCTCATTTCTTCTTTCAAGAGCTTCTTCGTAAGATGAGTAACCTTCAGTAAATACATGCTTAAATCCTTCATTGTCCTCAAAGATGACTAATTCGTCTAAGTCATAGAAGTCAAGGTCAACTTCTTTTAATACATCCAATTGAACACGGAAAACGATATCCTGAAGAGGAGGTAGGTCTTCCAATTTAGCTGATGCTCTTAAGTTTCTTTCTCTGTTGATTTCATCAGAAGTTACTTTTCTTAAGTCACCTTGTTTATCTTCAACTAAATATGTGTTTGAATAACCACTATTGATAAGTTGTTTTTGGCGTTGATTAGCCTTCATTAAATCTTCGTATTCGCCAGAGTAGTAAGATGTGTAATCACCTTCAATAGTGCTCTTAATATTTCTAATACTCATCAATCTATTAATCTCTGAAGCATCCATTCCTTTAGAATGTTTAGCCATTTTAATTTTGTAGTACGTTTTAGAGTTCAAATCAATATACTGAGAAGGAATAACCGTTTCCTCAAATTCTTTTTGTTGTTCAAAAATTTGTTGGAAGACTTTAGGCTTAAATATATCTACCATAAGAGTATCACCATCAATATTTACGACCTCTTTTGTGATTTTAATGAATTTATCAGTAGGGTAGTTTTCATCAAAATAAGATGACGCATCTTTTCTTGATGTTGCGTTTAGGTAATTTAGATAAATAGCTTCACTCATTTTGTCTGTTAACTGCACACCATTTACACTTACAACTGCTCCTTGTGGAGTATTTAGTTCTTTGTCTAAGTAATCTGGGACATCATCATTATCTGTGTCGACGGGGCAACCTACGGCATTCACTTTAACTCTTGAAGGTGTACCAATACAGAAATCATCAATATCTGCAACACCATCGCCATCTTCATCTTCTCTGTCTAAGCTTTCGAAATTCACTAGATAATCGTCATGCACTTGAGGAACGTAATCGTCCTCTTCACAATTTTTGCAGTATAAATCATAGACTGCATGTACTGAATTTACAAAGTATTTATCTGATGAGCCATCGACAATATTATCAATATAATCAGAATTTGTATAGTGATAAGCAGAACTAAAGTTTAGGTTCAATCTATCGTTAATCTTAAATTTCACTCCTAAAGTGACAGGAATTTCTATAGCTGTTTGACTGTATGCCTCTGTATTTTCAGGGTTTATGAGCCAGTCGCTAAGTAAATCAATTTCATATTCGTTATTGCTATCATCGTTTGAACCTTTTGAGTCAAATTTCAGATAGTTTAAACCTAAACCAACATAAGGAGTGAGTTTATTTTGAGAGCTTGATTTGTTTAAATTATAGTTAAATCTAAAGCCAATTGAATTTAGTGTGCTCTTGAAGTTTTTTGGTAAATCATCAATGGAAATACCATCTACTCTTACAACACCTTCTTGCATGACTAATGCTGCATCTATATTCTCATTTAAGCTAGCAGCTAAACCAATTTGAAATCCTGACTGTCCGATAAGTCCAGAGTTACGTGAATCTAAAATATCTCCTCTAAAGTTAAAGTTACCAAAGCCTATAAACAGTTTTGGCTCTAGTTTTATAGGCTCATTAGTATTAGCATCATTATCTAGAACTTTGTTTGAGACACTATCTTCAGAATTTTCTGAAACCCCAGATTGGTATTCAGAAGGTATATACTCTGGGTCTGGAATTTGTGCCCACGCAAGGGTAATTAAAGTACTTAAAATTGCTGTTGAAACGAATTTTTTCATCTAAATTCTTATTAGTTGTGATCGTTTGTAAAACTAAGAAAATTTCTATTATGAACTAGAAGTTTGGCTTCAGCAAATATTTAGAATAAAAGTTGTCAATGCATTCAACAGCCTCATCGGTCGTTTCTACTAGATTAAAAAGGTCTAAATCTTCTGGACTAATATTTTGTTCTTCAGCAAGCATAACTTCTCTAATCCAGTCAATTAACCCACTCCAATATTTTTTTCCAACTAAAACAATTGGAAATGGAGCTATTTTTTTGGTTTGTATTAATGTTATAGCTTCAAAAAGTTCATCCAATGTACCAACACCGCCTGGCATTACTACAAAACCTTGAGCATACTTAACAAACATCACTTTTCTAACGAAAAAGTAATCGAAGTTGATGAGTTTGTCATTGTCTATAAAACTATTTGCCTCTTGTTCAAATGGCAGGTCGATATTTAAGCCAACAGATTTACCTTCTCCCTGTTTTGCACCTTTATTGCCAGCTTCCATTATTCCAAAGCCACCACCTGTAATTATGCCATAGCCTTTTTGAGTTAATTTTTCTGCTATTTCTTCGGCTTGTTTGTAATAAGGATTATCTGGTTTGGTTCTTGCAGAACCAAAAATAGATACGCAAGGTCCAATTTTTGAAAGTGTTTCGAATGCCTGAACAAATTCAGCCATTATTTTAAATATTTGCCAAGAGTCACTTGTCTTGATTTCGTTCCAGCTTTTTAGTTCAAAAGCTTTTTCAATTTTTTTCTTCATGTTTTTATTATATTAATTTAGTAATTCATCTTTGAGAAATGATGCAGTATAACCATTGGTTGATTGTATAAGTTCCTCTGGAGTTCCTGTATTTATAACATCACCACCGTTTTTACCTCCATCAGCACCAATTTCTATTATGTGGTCTGTCATTTTAATAACATCGAGGTTATGTTCTATAACGACCACTGTATTTCCTTTGTCAACAATTTTTTCAAGCACTTGAAGAAGAACGTTCACATCTTCAAAATGCAATCCAGTTGTAGGCTCGTCTAATATATAAAAAGTATTTCCAGTACTTCGTTTTGCCAATTCACTTGCTAGTTTTACTCTTTGTGATTCGCCGCCTGAGAGGGTAGTGGACTGTTGACCAAGTTTTACATAACCTAAGCCAACTTCTACTAGTGCACTGATTTGACGTTTGATTTTAGGATGATTTTCAAAAAATTCTAAGGCTTGGTTGAGTGTCATTTCAAGTACATCGGAAATGGATTTCCCTTTGTATCTAATGTCTAAAGTTTCTTTGTTGTAGCGTTTGCCATTACAGCTTTCGCAATTGATATATACATCAGGTAAGAAATTCATTTCGATAGTTCTAACTCCAGCACCTTTACAGTCTTCGCACCTTCCGCCACTCACATTGAAGGAGAATCGACCTACTTTATAGCCTCTTGCTTTTGATTCTGGGTGATTGGTGTAAAGGGCTCTTATTTCTGAAAATACTCCCGAATAAGTTGCTGGATTTGAACGGGGTGTCCTTCCAATGGGTGATTGGTCAACTTCTATGACTTTATCGATATGTTCAAGTCCGCTAATGGCATCATATTCTAGTGGTTTTTTTACACTATTGTAAAAATGCTGATTGAGAATGGGGTAAAGCGTTTCGTTTACCAATGTGCTTTTTCCACTACCAGAAACGCCGATAACACCTATGAATTTCGCTAGAGGGAAGTCAACATTTATATTTTTTAGATTGTTTCCTCTGGCACCTTTAATTGATATTTTTTTACCGTTACCACTTCTCCGTTTTGGATTCGGCTTAATGGATTGATTTCCAGTTAAGTAATCAATTGTTAAAGAACCTTTGGAAAGAAACTCTTTTATATTGCCTTGAGCTATAATACTTCCACCATGTATTCCTGCACCTGGCCCGATATCAATAATGTGGTCAGCTGACATAATCATATCCTTATCATGCTCTACAACAATAATGGAATTGCCAATATCTCTTAGTTTCTTTAGAGATTGGATTAATTTTTGGTTATCTCTTTGGTGAAGTCCTATACTAGGCTCATCGAGAATGTAAAGGACATCGGTTAATTGCGAACCTATCTGCGTGGCTAGTCTAATGCGTTGGCTTTCACCACCCGAAATACTTCTTGAAGAACGGTTTAAGGAAAGGT
>PKDP01000073.1 GCA_002862585.1 Flavobacteriales bacterium
ATGGCAATATACTTGCCGAAGCTGGTTTCGAAGTTGTAGAAGATGCTTTTGTGAAGGAATTAGACCCTAAGCTAGTAAAACGTTACGCCTTACCTAAAGATGAGATTATTTACCTCTGCAAAAAACCTACCTAAACCATTTGCACATAGACTACTTTTTTAGTCTCAAAAAAGTCTTCTTCAAAGTAATCGGCTAAGTCAAAACTGTTATGGTGGTAGTCTATACCGCTAAGTTCTTGCGTTAAATCTCCACCTTTGAGGTAAAGAATACCATTTGGGAAATCGTTGCGGCAATCATTAGAAAATCGCTTTTCTACCCATTCTATAAAAGCGGGCATACGCGTTACGGCTCTGCTAACCACAAAATCGAATGACTGTTTTACATGCTCTGCTCTTTGGTAATCTGTACTGACATTGGTTAGTCCTAAATGTTCTGCAACATCCTTTACTACTTTTATCTTCTTGCCAATGCTATCAATGAGTAAGAAATTGGAAGTTGGAAATAAAATTGCCAATGGAATACCTGGAAAGCCACCACCTGTCCCTACATCTAGAACGCTAGTGCCCTCTTGAAAATCCATCACTTTGGTAATACCTAAAGAATGTAAGACATGACGCTCGTAAAAGCTATCCATATCTTTTCTGGAAATGACATTAATTTTTGCGTTCCATGAGGCATACAATTCGTGCAGGGCTTCGAACTGTTGAATCTGTTTGGGGGTTAAATTTGGAAAGTATTTTAAAACAATATCCATTACATCATGTCTTTTTTTCCAGATAGAATTTTAAATAGCTTTTCTCTAGAACGGTGCAATTGTGCTTTTACCGTTCCTAGCGGAATACTCAATTCTTCAGAAATTTCTTCGTAACTGTATTCCTTAAAATAACGTAGCTTTACCAATTGACTGTAATTGGGTTGAAGCTGTTCTACTATGCTTCTTAAAATTTGAATACGCTGACTTCTTATTAAGCTATTGTCGGGCGTTAGTTGTTGGTCAGGAATATCTATTGAGGAAGTTGTTCCCTCACTGTGTTCTATGATAGAATCTATGGATATAGTCGGTAGCTTTTTCTTCCTTAAATAGTCGATGCAGTTGTTTTTGGCAATGGTAAACAACCAGGTACTAAAAGCAAAATTTGAGGTGTAGGTATTCAGTTTGTTAAAGGCTTTACCAAAAGCTTCAATGGTCAGTTCTTTGGCAAGTTCTTTATCACTTACCTTTTCGTAAAGCATAAAAAATATAGGGTCTCTGTACTTTGACATCAAGGCATTGTAAGAACGGGGGTCACCTTTGGAAAGTGCCTTCTCTATAAGCTTTAAATCCTCTTTGGCTTTTTGTGTTAACTCTCTTTCTACCAAAATCGTTTTTTATTTAGCGTACTCTTAAGTATAAATATAAGGTAAAAAACAATATATAATAGCTCTAAAAGTGGATAAAGAAAGCCTAAATCCTCTTCTTCAGTCTTTTTTAGCAAAGGTAAAGTGACTACTAGCTGTACCGCCAATCGGATAAGAAATATGATAATGAGGTAGGAAATAAAAAACTGCTTTGCCATTAATATAATGAACAGTATCCAAAAGAGCATTTGGCTAAGCGTCCACGCCCCCAGCATTTGCTTGTGATAAGAGGTGTAGTACAATCCTGTACTTAGGTGTCTGGATTTTTGGCGTATCCACGATTTCCAAGTGGTTTTGGGCTCGGATAGGCTGTGTGCCGAAATAGCCGTTGCAATAGTGGTATTTGTAGGTGTACTGACTTCTTTTATGAATAAATCGTCATCGCCAGAAGGCAAGTGCAAGTGTGAAGCAAAGCCTTTGTTCTCAAAAAACAACTCTTTTTTATAAGCTAAATTTCTACCCACTCCCATATAGGCTTTACCCATAAGGGCATAGGAGAAATACTGAATAGCCACTTGAAAGGTATCAAAGCGTATGAGTTTATTTAAAAAGCCAGGTCTTTTCTCATAAGCTCCATAGCCCAAAACAATATCTTTTGTAGCAAAATGCTGCACCATAGAGCTAATCCATGAGGCATCTTTTGGGTAGCAATCGGCATCGGTAAGTAAGAGGTAGTCGTACTTTGCTGCTTTTATCCCTAGTGAAAGTGCAAACTTTTTACCCAATCCTTTTTTTATGCTTTCCGGAATATCTACCAATTTTATCTTGGGATGGTTTTCCCATTGTTTGAATAAAAACTTGGTATTGTCTGTGGATTGATCGTTGACCAATACTATTTCAAAATTGGGATAGTCTTGTCGTAGCAATTGCTCTACTAGAGCTTCCCAATGTTTTTCTTCGTTGTAACCGCATATAATGACCGAAACGGCTTGAGTGAATGTTTCTGTTTTCTCTTCATTTTTTGTCCATCTGTAATATACAAATAGGTAAAAATAGAACTGAACAACTAGCGAAAGAATGAAAATTAGAAATAAAATATAGTCCACATCCATAGTTTGCAATGATACGGATATTTAATTTTTTAAAAACTAAAATTTAATGTTCATAAGACTTAACTATCTTTGGTGAAATTTGATGTATGGATTTCAAACTGATTAAAAAAGATAGCGACTCAAAAGCTCGACTGGGCGAAGTGACCACCGCTCACGGAAAAATACAAACGCCTATCTTTATGCCAGTAGGTACGGCAGCTACCGTAAAGGGTGTGCATCAGCACGAAATTGAGAATGATACTCAAGCACACATTATACTTGGAAACACCTACCACCTCTACCTTCGTCCTGGCTTAGAAGTCATGGAAAAAGCGGGTGGACTGCACAACTTCATGGGCTGGAACAAACCCATACTAACAGATAGTGGCGGCTACCAGGTGTATTCCCTTTCGGGTAAACGAAAAATTAAGGAAGAGGGGGTAAAATTTCAATCCCATATTGATGGTTCTTATCACTTGTTTACACCTGAAAATGTAATGGACATCCAACGAACCATAGGGGCAGACATCATTATGGCTTTTGACGAATGTACACCCTATCCCTGCGATTACAACTACGCTAAGAAGTCAATGCATATGACCCACCGTTGGCTAAAACGCTGTTGTGACCGCTTTGATACTACTGAGCCCAAATACGGTTTTGATCAAACACTATTTCCTATTGTGCAAGGTAGTGTCTACAAAGATTTAAGAAAGCAATCGGCAGAAAAGATAGCCTCTTTTGAGCGTGAAGGCAATGCTATTGGCGGTTTGTCCGTAGGAGAGCCACACGACCTTATGTACGAAATGACCGATATTGTATGTAGTGTATTACCAGAAGACAAACCGCGATACCTTATGGGTGTGGGTACACCTTCCAACTTATTGGAAAATATAGCTTTGGGCGTGGATATGTTCGACTGCGTAATGCCTACCAGAAATGCCCGTAACGGTATGATATTTACTAGTGAGGGGACCATAAATATTAAAAATAAAAAATGGGCGGATGACTTCTCACCCATTGACCCCAACGGTACATCTTTTGTGGATTCTACATACAGCAAAGCCTACGTCCGTCACCTCTTTACAGTTAACGAACTTTTGGGTAAGCAAATTACTAGCTTACACAATATTCGATTTTATCTGTGGTTAATGGAAGAGGCTAGGCGACATATTGCTGAAGGTACATTCACCTCATGGAAAAATAAGATGGTAAAGAAATTGGACAGACGCTTGTAAATGCAAAAATTAGACTGGTATATCATTAAAAAGTTTTTGGGGACATTCTTCTTCTCCATTGCTCTGATTTTATTGATAGTAGTGGTCTTTGATGTTTCCGAAAAGATTGACGATTTCATTGAAAAGTCTGCCCCGCTTAATGCCATAATGTTTGACTATTACCTCAATTTCATCCCCTATTTTGGTAATCTGTTCAGTCCCCTATTTACATTCGTGGCGGTTATCTTTTTCACCTCAAAGATGGCAAACAATACTGAGATTATTTCCATACTCAGTAGTGGGGTAAGTTTCAACCGTTTTTTACGTCCTTTTTTACTCTCTGCTGGATTATTGGCGGTCTTATCATTTGTACTAGGGAACTTCATTATTCCTCCTGCCAATAGCGAACGTCTAGACTTTGAGAATACCTACATCAAAAACCCTTACAAGAACAGGGAAAAAGATATACATATGCAGATTACCCCTGGGCAATTCATATACGTTCAATCCTATAATACCAAACGAAATATTGGCTACCGCTTTTCTATGGAACAATTCGAGGACGGTCAGCTTAGCGAAAAACTATTTGCAAACTATATTCAGTGGGTGGATGACAAAAACCATTGGGAAGCTCACAACTATTTTGAGCGAAAGATTGATAGACTGAATGAACGCATTCAAGAGGGAGAGATGCTAGAACTGGACATTCACCTTCACCCGGATGATTTTAATGTACGAAGAAGTACAGTAGAAACCATGAATCTTTTTCAGCTTAACGACTACATTGAAGAGGAACGGATGAAAGGGTCTAAAAACCTTGTTTTTCACATAATTGAGCAACAAAAACGCATTGCCTTTCCATTTGCCACTATCATCCTAACCTTAGTAGCGGTGGCTATGGCTTCTAGAAAAATACGTGGAGGAATTGGTTTGCATCTCGGTGCCGGATTGCTCATTAGCTTTGCCTACATCTTATTTATGCAAATCTCTACAACCTTTGCCACTAATGGCGACCTATCGCCTGTTCTTGCCGTTTGGATTCCAAACTTACTCTTTGCAGCATTGGGTGTTTACCTGTTGAGAAAAGCTCCTAAATAGTTTTTGCTTCATTCCAATAGACGTCCATTTCTTCTAGAGATAATTCAGAAAGTATTAGTCCTTTTTTCTCAATCTCACTTTCCATATACTGAAAACGCTGAAGGAACTTCTTATTGGTCTTTTCCAAAGCATCTTCGGGATTTACATTTACAAAACGGGCATAATTAATCAGTGAAAAGAGTAAATCGCCAAATTCTTCGGTGGTCTTTTGCTCATCGCCTTTTTGGACTTCTTCTTTTAGCTCGGACAATTCCTCTTGGACTTTGTCCCATACCTGTTCGCTAGTATCCCAATCGAAGCCTACGCCTCTAGCCTTCTCCTGCATGCGGATGGACTTCACCATTGCTGGTAAGGATTTTGGCACACCTTCTAAAACTGATTTTTTGCCTTCTTTAAGTTTTAATTTCTCCCAATTGGCTTTAACTTCTACCTCGTCTTTGACTTCTACATCGCCGTAAATGTGCGGATGGCGGTGAATGAGCTTTTCGCAAACGGCATAGAGTACATCCGTAATGTCAAATTCCTTAGTCTCAGAGGCTATCCTCGAATAGAATACTAAATGCAGCATTATATCGCCTAACTCTTTCTTAATCTCATCCATATCGCCTTCAACGATAGCATCGGATAGTTCATAGACCTCCTCAATGGTTAAGTAGCGAAGGCTTTCTATGGTTTGCTTCATATCCCAAGGACATTTCTCCCTAAGGTCATCCATTATATTCAGTAATCGTTCAAAAGCAACTAATCGAGCATCCATATTCTGTTATTTTTCACAAAAGTAGCATAACAAATTCATACCTTTGCAACATAATTAATATACCTATGGAAGTATTTATTCTGGCAGTTGTGTTATTGGGTTTAGGATTTGCTGGTATTGCTATTAAAATCCTTGTCAAAAAAGACGGCGAATTTTCTGGCACCTGTGCGAGTAACAGTCCATTCCTAAACAAAGAGGGTGAAAGCTGTGGTTTGTGTGGTGCTAGTCCCGAAGAAAAGTGTAAAAAAGAAGAGGTTACTGCTTAAGAGTCATCTCCTCAAACCCCTCTGTTGACCACGTTTCCCACTGCCTATCTTCATTAGTGTAAATTAAAAATGTTTCCAAAATAGAGTCAGACTCCAAAAAGTCTTGTGTTTCTCCGACTCCCATTACCATAAATGTCGTAGCATAGGCATCGGCAGTCATGCAATTATTAGCTATTACAGTAGCACTTAATAAAGTATGTTGAACAGGAAATCCTGTTTTGGGATTAATAGTGTGCGAATATATTTGGTTATTCTTCTCGTAAAACTTTCTGTAATTCCCTGAAGTGGCTAAGGATTTATCCGTCAAATTCAGTTTTAGCTGAAAACGGTCGCTTTGGTCAATGTCTTTAGTGGGTTTATCAATACCAATAACCCATTCCTTTTCTCTTGAATTTAAGCCACTCACTCGTATTTCTCCACCTACTTCAATTAGATAATCTGATACATTTTTACTTTCCAAAAAAGAAGCGATTACATCTACCGTATAGCCCTGTGCCAAAGCATTAAAGTCAATAGTCATCCCATCAGGATTTGACAACAAGCTATCGCCTTTTAAGGATAGTTTTTCAAAGCCTATTTGCTCTACTATCTTTAAAATTTTCAGGGTGTCAACTTCATCGGCAGCCACTTTAGTGCCAAACCCCCAAACGTTCACCAATGGAGCAACTGTACAGTCAAATAAACCTTCCGTTTTGGCTGAAATTTCTTGTGAGGCATTAAATACATTCACGAAATGATTATCAAGAGCTAAAGTTGTATCGCCTTCATTAAGTCGGCTAATTAAAGAGCTTGGTAAATAAGTAGATAAGGAAGCATCCAATACTAAAAACAAACTATCAATCTGATGGTGGTAATCCTTATCGTTAGTCGTCATGTACTTAATGCTGTAAGATGTGCCTTGTGCATAACCGAAGTTAGTCGCCATTCTGTAAGCGTTTTCATTCGAGGAACACGATACAAGTAAGATTAAGAAGAGTGAACATATATATTTCATGGTACAAAATTATACATTTGTAGATTAATACACTATTTATATTATGAAAATTGAAGCTCAATCTGCCGATGATTATTTCAAAAAAGTTCCTACTTAAAGGCAACTGCCTATGAACAAATTAAGAACTATCATCAATGCTAACCTTCCTAAAGGATTTGAAGAATGCTTAGGCTACGGAATCCCTAGATGGGTAGTTACTCATTCCATATATCCTAACGGTTATCATACCACACCACATCTAACTTTACCTTTTATGAGTTTAACTTCACAAAAAAAATTTATCGTATTATACCACAAGGGTATCTATGCCGCTAAAAATCTATTAGCTTGGTGTGAAAAAGAATATGCTAAACAGTGTAAACGAAAATTAGATATGAGCAAAAGTTGTATTCGCTTCAAAAACATCGACGATATTCCATACGAACTCATTGCGGAAATTTGTAAAAAAATCACTCCTAATGGCTGGGTAACAGTCTATGAGAATAGTATAAAGCGGTAAATTATTTTTTCTTTAGAAACATTGTCTTTAGAACAAGACGAGTAACGTTCACTTTACAGTCCACTTCATTAGGGTCATCAGTAAGACGAATATTTTTGACTTTAGCACCTTTCTTAATTACAATAGGAGAACCTTTAACGTCTAGAGTTTTGTTAACAATTACGACATCACCATCATTTAGAGTATTTCCATTACAGTCTTTCGTTTCCATGCGTTTAATTTTTCACAAATCTAAGGTATTTAATCGTCTTTAATTTGTGTAAACAATTCACTGATTTTAGCATTACAACGTCTACATAACAGTAGTACAGAACGCCACTCATTTTCATAGAAAAACCTATGAAGTTATGATTTATATCATAAAAAAAGCCCTACTAAAAGTAGAGCTTTTTTATTTTGAGGATGATTGAATGGTTTACCCACCAAAGTCATCAAAACGAACGTTTTCATCTGGAATACCCCAGTCATCAGCCATCTTTAAAACGGCTTGATTCATCAATGGAGGTCCACAAAAATACAGTTCAATATCTTCTGGCGTATCG
>PKDP01000132.1 GCA_002862585.1 Flavobacteriales bacterium
GCTCCTAAATCGGCAGCTTGTAAGGCTAGTGAATAGCCCATTTTTCCTGATGAATGGTTGCCAATAAATCGAACTGGATCGATAGCTTCAAAAGTAGGTCCTGCAGTAATTAATATATGTTTACCTCGTAAAGGGAGTGATTTATACAATTCATCTTGAACAAAGCTCACTATATCTTCAGGTTCAGCCATTCTACCTTTTCCTACTAAACCACTTGCCAATTCACCATCAGAAACTGGAATGTAATGATTGCCAAAAGAAATTAATTTTTGAATATTTTCTTGAGTGGATTGATGAGACAGCATATCTAAGTCCATAGCTGGAGCAAAATATACAGGACAAGTTGCTGAAAGGTATGTCGTTAATAGTAAGTTGTCACACTCACCATTAGCCATTTTTGATAAGGTCTTTGCCGTTGTGGGTGCAATTACCATTACATCTGCCCACAAGCCTATTTTGACATGATTATTCCACTCTTCATGATTTTCTTCCTTAACTAAAGTGGAAAGAACTGGATTTTTGGATAAGGTAGAAAGTGTTAAGGGCGTAATAAATCCTTTTGATTCAGGAGTCATTACAACACGAACGTTCGCTCCGAGCTTAATAAATTCTCTAACTAAATATGCCGACTTGTAGGCGGCTATACTTGCACTAACACCAATGAGAATATTTTTATCTCTGAAAAGAGACATTAATCAGCCGATTCTTCTTCGTTATCTAATTTTGCATTTCTGTGATAGATATTGTCCTCTAAAAACTCTTGAACAGCTATTAAAGTACCTTTAGGAAGTTTTTCATAAAATTTAGACACCTCTATTTGCTCACTATTTTCGAAGATTTCCTCGATAGATTCACTTGGTGTTGCAAACTCATCAAGTTTTGAAAGTAATTCCTCTTTAATGTCTTTATTAATTTGAACCGCTCTTTTAGACATAACGGCAACCGCTTCATAAAGATTTCCTGTTTTACTGGCAAAATCTTTGATGTTTTTTGTTTCCGTTGTGTTGTTTGCTTTTGATTTTTTAAAATCTGTCATTATTGAAACTTTTCTAGTTGTTTAATTGTTTTATCGTGAATACCTTGAGCAAGTTTCATTAATTTATCGTCTGAATAATTATTCTTGAAGAAATTAAATGATGCTAAGGTATTGTTTAGTCTATCCTCTTTCTTACTCATTACACTGTTAATAGCTAAATTATAGTTAGCATCGAGAATAAGAAATTGGATTTCAGATTGATTATCAATTGTTGGATAATCAAGTACTAAATTGTTTAAAGATGTAATTGCAGCCTTGTAATCAGAAATATCATAATACAACTTTGCAATCTTAAATGCTTTTTTGTGAATTTTGATAGTGAGTTTATCAATTAGATTATTACATTCATCAATCTTATCACTATTAGTATACTTATTAATAAAAGCTTGTAATTCTTCAATAGCTTTTAAAGTGTTTGTCTTGTCAAGAGTTGGAGAAGGAGACTCTAAAAAATAGCAGTAAGCAGCCATATATGCTAACTCTTCTTTGTGTTTACTATTAGGGTAAGTCAGTGTAAATATTTTAAAATGGTAACTAGCCAGCATATTTGCACCTAGTCCATAATGCGTATAAGCCAAAAGATAATCAACTTCTTCAGCTTTGCTTGTACCCTTAAACAGAATGTGTAATTCATCTAGTAAAGGAAGAGCTTTGAAGTATTCTGTTTCCTCGTAATACTTTTTAGCCATGTGGTATTTTAAATCCACATCACTACTTTTAAGTACTTTCTGATAACCATTACAAGAAAAAAATATGGTAACAAAAGCTATGTATAAGAATATTTTCATTTTCAAAATAGTTTTGCAAAGATAGTAAATGGAACGAGTTTTGAAATACTTTATTTCGTCATCATTCAATTAAGTTGTATATTGTGTTATAAATTCTAAATTATTATCTTAGCCGATTAATTTTAAAAAGTTTAAATGGATCTTTTTGAAAAGATAAAAAATAACAGAGGACCTCTAGGACAACATGCCAAAAGTGCACATGGATATTTTACTTTTCCAAAGCTTGAAGGTGAAATTTCTAACAAGATGTTTTTCAGAGGTAAAGAGGTGTTGGTATGGAGTGTAAATAACTACATTGGTTTATCAAATCAGCCTGAAGTTAGAGTAGCAGATGAGCAAGCCTCTAAAGATTGGGGATTAGGTTATCCAATGGGCTCGAGAATGATGTCTGGAAACACCAATTATCATGAACAGCTTGAGAATAATCTTTCTGCTTTCATGCGAAAAGAAGATACTATTCTATTAAACTTTGGTTATCAAGGTATGCTATCATCTATTGATGCTCTTGTTGACCGTAAAGATGTTATAGTATACGATAGCGAATGTCATGCTTGTATCATTGACGGCGTTCGCCTTCATCAAGGAAAACGTTTTGTATTTCCTCACAATAACATCGAAAACTTTGAAAAGCAGCTTCAAAGAGCTAATAAAATAGTTGAAGAAACTGGCGGCGGAATACTTGTTATAACTGAAGGTGTCTTTGGCATGTCTGGTGACCTTGGTAAAATCAGAGAAATTTCTCAATTAAAATCTAAATACAATTTTAGATTATTTGTCGATGATGCTCATGGTTTTGGTACTATGGGTGAACACGGATATGGTACCGGAGAACACCTCGATATTCATGATGAAATTGACGTCTACTTTGGGACATTTGCCAAGTCTATGGCAAGTATAGGTGCCTTTATATCTTCTACAGAAGATGTTGTAGAATATTTGAGATACAATATGCGTTCTCAAATCTTTGCTAAGTCCCTTCCTACTCCACTTGTTATAGGAGCAATTAAACGATTGGAATTATTGCAAAATAAGACTGAATTAAAAGATCAGTTATGGAATATTGCTAACAAATTACAATCTGGACTTAAAAAAGCTGGATTTAACTTAGGAAATACAGAATCTCCAGTTACTCCGGTATACTTATCTGGTGGTGTTGGTGAAGCAACTAATCTTACTTTAGACCTTAGAGAAAATTACGGAATCTTCTGTTCTATTGTGACTTATCCGGTTGTTCCTAAAGATGTAATTTTATTGAGATTAATTCCAACCGCTGTTCATACTCTTGAAGATGTTCAATATACTATTGAGTCATTCACATCCATTAAAGATAAATTGGAGAACGGTGAATATATTTCTGAAAAGTTAGCTAGCTTTTAAGATTAGCTAAGCCTTCTTTAATTGTGTTTTCAATAGAATCAGAAGCCTTCACTAATGGTAATCTAACATTATCCTCACAGATTTTAAGCAACTTCAACATCTTCTTAATACCGGCAGGATTTCCCTCAGAAAATAATGGATCAATAAAATCAAGTATTTTGTAGTGTATATCTCTAGCTTGATCTAAATTATTATCATCTAAAACAGAACTAACCATTGTTGAAATTTCTTTTGGTAAACCTTGAGCGAGAACAGATATTACTCCTTTTCCGCCCATAGTAACTATTGGAAGAGAAATGGCATCATCACCAGAAAGCACATTGAAATTCGCAGGTTTACGATTAATTATATCCATAATTTGAGATATGTCTCCACTAGCTTCTTTAATTGCTATTATATTATCAAAATCGTTTGCCAATCGTAAAGTAGTATCCGAAGACATATTTGAAGATGTCCTACCAGGAACATTATATAAAATAATTGGTAATGATGACTTTTCTGAAATAGCCTTAAAATGTTGGTAAATACCTTCTTGTGTAGGTTTGTTGTAAGATGGGGATACAGAAAGTATGGCGTCAACACCATCTAAATTGTAATTAGAAAATGACTCAATTACAGTAGTGGTATTATTACCTCCAATTCCCAAAACTATAGCAAGTTTAGAGTCATTAATCTTTTTAATATGTTCTAGAACTTGACTTTTTTCGTCATTTGAAAGCGTAACACTTTCTCCAGTTGTACCCATGACAACTAGAAAATCTATTTCACCATCAATACAATGATTTATTAAACGAGTTAAACCATCAAAATCTATCGATAAATCTGTTTTAAAAGGCGTAACTAATGCTACTCCTGTACCATAAATTTTAGGATGCATTTTTTTTATTAATAAGGTTCAAATAATGTTTTACTTCATTTATTAATGCTGATAAGGTGTCTTTTTTGACATCTATCATCATATCGTAAATTGATAAATCTTGTTCGTATTTACCTACCTTAAATTTTGCTCTTGACCCTCCTGCAAGATATTTAACTGGCACACAATTACTTGTACATAGATTTATTAATATATCGTAATCTTTTTCTAGGAAATTCTTAATAATATAATTTTGAGGCTTGAAGTACCAATTTAAATCTTTTAGGAAAAAGAAATCAAATTGGAGCATTGGCATATGATGGTGAGTCAATTCATTTTTGTTTACAAACCCCAGAGCTTTAACATCCTTTTTGGACTGGAATAATTCGTTTGCAAATTCACTAACCATCATCATATCCTCAATTTCGGTGGCATCATATAAGATACCTATTGATTTTGCTGTATGAAAGTTATGAACTTCTCTAACACGATTATTATGTTTTAGATCGCGTTTAAACACATACTCTCCTACTTTTTGTTTTATATCTTCAATAAACTGAATTTGCATTAACTTATTTTTTTAATGAATTCATCTTCTGATATTAATGGCACATTTAATGACTCGGCTTTCTTTAGTTTACTTGGACCCATGTTTTGTCCAGCGACCACAAAAGTAGTTTTTTTAGAAATTGAACCAACATTTTTTCCGCCATGTTGTTCAATTATTTTTTTTAGTTCATCTCTAGAATACATTTCAAATACTCCAGAAATAATAATTGACATGCCTAAAAGCTTGTCGGAAATAGCCTTTTTATCCTCTCCTATTTCAAAGGTTAGACCGTGTTCTTTAAGTCGAAGGATGAGTGTTTTATTCTCATCATTACTAAAAAATGAGACTACACTTTCCGCAATTTTCTCTCCAATTTCGTCCACATTTTCCAGTTCTTCTTTTGTGGCATTGATTATGTTATCAATGTGGTGATATTCTTTAACTAACACTTTAGATACTGTTTCACCAACAAATCGAATCCCTAAGGCAAACAAAACTCTTTCGAATGGTATATTTTTTGATTCTTCTAATCCTAAGATTATATTATTAGCCCACTTATCTCCGTCTTTTTTGAACGGTAATAAGTCATCTTTTTTTAAGTCGTATAAATCAGCTAGGTTTTTAATTAAACCGTTTGAATATAATAAGTCAATTGTTTCAGGACCAATACTGACAACATTTAAGGCCTTTTTGTTGATAAAATGTTCAAATCTTCCTTTGATTTGTGGAGGGCAATGTAATTCGTTTGGACAGTAATGTTTGGCATCGCCTTCAGTTCTTATTAATTTACTGTTGCATTCTGTACAGTAACTAAGGTAAACTGTAGGTTGA
This sequence comes from Flavobacteriales bacterium, assembly GCA_002862585.1. GTDB lineage: Bacteria > Bacteroidota > Bacteroidia > Flavobacteriales > UBA7312. Next base: position 5,439 of record PKDP01000132.1, read on the forward strand.
GAAAATAAATTACGATCTTTTAAGGCTACACCAACTATCTTTGGAATAATCTCGCCTCCTTTTTCTACAAAAACTTTATCACCTTCTCTAATGTCAAGCTTCTCTATTTGGTCTGAATTATGCAAAGATGCTCGTTTTACCATTGTACCAGCCAATAAAATAGGTTCTAAATTAGCTACTGGTGTAATTGCTCCTGTTCTACCTACTTGATAAGTAATTTCATTTAGTGTGGTAGAGACTTGCTCTGATTTGAATTTGTATGCAATTGCCCATCTTGGACTTTTTGCGGTAAAACCCATTTGATCTTGTAACTTAAGGTCATTGACTTTTATCACTATTCCATCAATATCATAAGATAAGTTGAGTCTTTTTTCATCCCAATAATTCACGAATTCTATAACTTTATCAATTGAGTTACATACAGTAGTTTCAGATGGAATTTTAAATCCCCACTTTTTAGCCTCTTGTAAATTATCGTAGTGAATTTGGTAAGGAAGTTCTTTTCCAAGCAAATAGTACAAGAAACAATCTAATGGGCGTTTTGAAACCTCTTTACTGTCTTGCATCTTTAAACTCCCTGAAGCCGCATTTCTAGGATTAGCAAAGGGTTCTAAATCATCAGAAATACGAGCTTTATTCATTTCTTCAAATCCATTGTGCGGTAAAAATATTTCTCCTCTAATTTCAAATGAATTTGGGAAGTCACCATTTAGCTTCAGAGGTATGCTTTTAATTGTTTTGACATTAGTTGTAACATCATCACCTTCTACCCCATTTCCTCTAGTTAAAGCTCGTATTAACTCACCATTTTCGTATGTCAAACTAATGGATACACCATCGTATTTTAACTCACAAACGTACTCTATATCAGTTTCTACAAGTTTGGTGATGCGTTTATCAAAATCGCGAAGCTCCTCAGATGAATAGGTGTTTCCAAGAGATAGCATTCTGTATTTATGGGGAACTGTTTTGAAAGATTTTATTAATTCTCCTCCAACCCGTTGAGAGGGCGAATTAATATCATAAAATTCTGGATGTTTTTGCTCCAATTGAATGAGTTCTTCTAACAACATATCAAAATCATAGTCACTAATAGTAGGCTTATCCAACACATAGTAATTATAGTTGTGTTGTTTTAATTCGGATTTCAAAAAAATAATACGTTCGTCTGCTCTCATTACATTTCGAATTTACAACTTCCAAACGGCTTTTACCATTCTATTTCTGCCCTGCATATCTTTTTTTATTAAGATGTCTTGAAATGAATTCTTCTCTAATAAATCCTTTACTTCAAAGGCTTTTTGTTCATTTATTTCGAAAAATAATACGCCTCCATCATTCAAAATTTCCTTAGAAAATCCAACAATACGTTTGTAATAAAGCAATGCGTTATTGTCATCAACAAAAAGAGCCAATTCTGGTTCAAAATCCAATACATTTTGTCGAATATTAGATTTTTCACTTTCTAAAACATAAGGAGGATTACTGACTATTAAATCAAATTTATGCTCAGTGGATAAATCTTCAAAAATATCATGCTTCATAAAGTTGATTGACACATTATTTTTAATAGCATTAAGCTTAGCTATTTCTAAGGCTTCAGATGAAATATCCAGTGCATTCATATTTATATTTGAAAATTTAGCAAGAGAGATAGCTATACATCCACTTCCTGTTCCAATGTCTAGTCCATTTATAAAATCATCTTCTAGAATCCATCGTGTAAGCTCTTCCGTTTCAGGGCGAGGTATCAAACAGGCTGGACTAAGCTTAAACACAAGACCATTAAATTCACATTCTCCAAAGATGTATTGAATAGGTTCATGTTTTTTTAATCTTGAAACTATCTCTTTAAAGGAATTTATAACTTCATTTGAAAGTGGATAATTGGACATTAATAGCCAATTAGATCTACTAAGTTTTAAAATGGAATCGATACACCAAAATGCCAAGCTATCAGTTTCATTATCAGAGTAAATAGACTGCAATTCGGATTTAAAAAACGGCAATATGTCTTTAGACATTTTCATCCGACCAATTTTGATATCCCGGCGCGCCCACGTCCTTCAAATCACCCAAGGCGATGACGAATGCCCCTCGGCGGTGGAGCGTGAAGCCAAACGGCGGCGTGATCGAGCCCGGAAGCACGGTGCAGATCGTGCTGAGTCTCATCACGGCACGCGCCAAGGAGTCCTTTGCCAACGACCACCACCTGATCCTCTCGCTGCCGCTGCAGCCAGAGGACGTCGCGCGCCTGCTGCAGCT
>PKDP01000111.1 GCA_002862585.1 Flavobacteriales bacterium
CACCACTTTTCTTTACAACATTTAGGGATACTACTGGCTGGGTGTCCAAACGCGCAAAACTTTCTCTTTCTTCATAGCCATCCGTTACTGTAGCGATATCTTTTAGGTAAACTATATTTCCCTTTTCGTGCTTTACAATGATATTTCCAATCTCTTCGGCTGATTTAAATTCGGCCGATGTTCTTACCATTCTTCTAGTATTTCCAATCAGCACATTTCCTCCCGCAATAGAGGTGTTTTCATAGGCAATTGCACTTTCTATATCCGAAAAACTAACTTGACTACTCTCCATAAGGTAAAGGTCAGCCTCGACACGAATTTCTTTATCTAATAAACCTGTGATTTCAACTTTAGATATTTCGGTGAAAGACTCTATCTCATCTTGTAGGTACTCGGCATGGATTTTTAATTCGTCCAAACTAAAGTCCCCTGAAAGGTTAATGTTCAAAATGGGGAATTCAGAGAAATCAATGTCCATAACCATTGGATCCATATCTAAATCTCTTGGAAGGTCACTTTTGGCTTTGTCAACAGCATCCTTTACGTCTTGAAGGGCTACTTTGAGCTCAATGTCTGTGTTAAATTCTACAATCACAGAGGAGTTATCCTGAATGGATGAGGAAGTTAGTTTTTTCAAGCCTTTTACAGATTTGATTTCTTTCTCTAAAGGTCTTGTTATCAGGTTTTCTATGTCTGCAGGTGAGTTCCCAGGATAAACCGTTTGCACCATAATTGTTGGCATAACAATATCAGGATACAAAGATTTTGGCATGGATTTGTACGAAAATATACCAAAGAGTGTCAGCAATGCTGTTAGAATGAAAACGGTTGTTTTATTCTTTAGTGATAAATTCGTGATTTTGAAACTTCGATTACTCATTTATCTAGTTTTTTATTTCAATAATACTTCCATTTGATACCTCATCGAAACCTACTGTAATGACTTTTTGACCAAACTCTAAACCTGCAGTTACGTGTGTTTCTGCTCCTTGTGATAGGCCTACTTCAACATATGTTTTGATGGCCTTATTGCCTTCGGCAACAAATACAAATGAGCCTCGCATATCTTTCTTTATCGCTGAAGATGGCAATACGATGGTATTGTCAGCACTGAAATCTTTAATCTGTAAAGATGCTACTGCGTTTGGTTTAATATTGCCAGATGTATTTCTAAGGTTAATTTTCAACTTAAATGTTCTATTTTCTGGGTTTATAACCTGACCGACAAAGCTTACTGGAGCTTCCATATCAATACCTAAAGAGTTGAAAGATATTTTTACCATATCGCCTTTCTTCAAAATGGAAGAGTATCGCTCGGCTACATCAACTTCTATTTGTAATCTTTTGGAATTTACTACTCTAAAAGCTGGTCTTCCTGGCGAGGTGAATTCACCCTCATTGATAACGATTTCGTCAAGCCTACCACTAACTGGTGCAACTATTTCGTATTTGTCTAATTGTGCTTCTGAGGCAGCCAATTTTTTACCTAATGAGGCGTATTGATTTTTGGCTTGTAAAAATTGAATTTCAGAGCCTATCCCTTGCTTCCAAAGGTTATCTTGTCTTTCGAAAGTTGTTTTGGCTAATTCGACTGACTGTCTTAAGTCTTCCACTTGATTAATCATCACACTTGCATCTAGCTGAATAATGGCTTGATCTTTGGAAACCCAACTGCCTTCTTCTACCAATCTTCGAACCACAGTAGCGCCTACTTCGGAGCTCACAACAACGTTTGCTCTTGAAGTTACTGTTCCCGGCTGATTGATGTAGTGTGCAAATGAACGAGAGCTTAACTCTTGTACATTTACAGCTATTCCATCTTTAACTAAAGTGTCGGCTAAAGCTATCTCTTTTTCTAGTGTTAGAATTTGTGTTTTTATCTCCCCTAATTGTTCCTTCAAGGTTTTTAGAGAGGCTTTCTTTTGGTCAAGTTCACTGACCTTTTCTCCACAGCCAACAAAGGCAATGAGGGATGCTAGTATTAAAATGTGTGTTGTTTTCATTAGTTTCCTACTGATCGGTTATAATTAGTTTTTGCTATTAGTAAATTGTAAATCGATTGTGCGTTATTGGCTTGTGCTTGACTGTAGTCTGCTCCTGCTTGTGATAATTCTGAACTACTCACTAAGCCTTCTTTATATTTAAGTAATGTTTTGTGGTAAATCTTTTTGCTAAGCTCTAAATTGTTAGCGGTTTGCTCCTGTGAATTAAAGGCTGTAATGTAATTAGACAAAGCCATTTCATACGCCAACTGCAAGGATTCTGACGTCTGTGACTGATTGTTTCTAGCTTTTTCATAATTAATCTGAGCTTGTTGAATTCTTGAAACTCTGGCAAGACCATCGAATAATGTCATATTAGCTTTTATACCAATAACGTTGGAGGGGTACCATTTGCCTTCGTCAAAAAAATCAAACTCATTTCTGTATGCGTTTTTGCTGTAGGATGCAAATGCCGTTATGGATGGTAATAACTGGGACTGAAAGCGTCTTAAGTCAAGCTTCATCAATTGCGTTTGGGTCTGAGCTAATTGGTATTCTTTTCTATTCTCAATTGAGGGTTCTTTCAATTGAATAATCTGATTGTCAGACAATAAATTATTTAGACTGTCGGTTAAAATAATTTCCTCATCGAGTGGCAACCCTAGAATTAATTTTAGGTATAAATATGCCACATCAGTCATGCGGTCCATATTTTCCGATTGAATTTTCATATTTGATAAGGTAAGTGCCATCCTATCAACGTCAAGGTCTTCTACTAATCCTAGCTCGTACATAGTGCTTACCTCATTCAAAATATCTTGATGAATATCTGCAATCAATTTTAGAAAGGCTTTGCGTTCTTCAGCTACCAAAACATTATAGTAAGCTGCCGCGATGCTATCTTGAATTTGTTGTTCTGTAAGCTCCAAAGATTGAATGGATAAACTCTTATAAATAGAAGATGCTTTTAGTCCCACTATATAAGAGCCATCAAAGACAAGCTGAGAGGCTGAAAGTGTTGAAGTAGAATTATATTCCGTTCCAAATTGCAGTTCAGTAAATTCATCGGCTGAAGCCGATGGCACAAACATATTGGCAGGAACAACCGTCGTTGGTATTTCCAAAAACTGTTGCATGTTGACTTCTCCATTAATTTTTGGCAAGCCAATTGCCACTGTTTCCATCACTTTTTTCTTTGCTAACTTAACGTCTAACCTGGCATTTTTCACTTCTGTATTATTCGTCAAGCCTAACTGCTGAGCATCGTTGACAGAAAGCCGCTGTTGAGCGTTGGTCGTAAATACAACTAAAAATGCAAGTATTAATAGCTTATTGTTCATTGATTTTCTTTTCTAAATATTTGATTCCTTTTGGAGTTGCTATTCCCCTAATATGATATATTCTGTTTTCTTTTAATAAGTCTTTAAAATTATAAACGGTCAGCGGAAAAATTTCATCATTAACAAGTGTATCTGTTCTACTAATCACAAACTTGGTAATAATATCCACGTCCAATTCACTTCTGTATAATTCTTGCTGAATACCGCTAGTGAGGTTGTTCTTCATAATATTAAACAACACTTTTTGCTTTAGCTCCTCGAGCAAATTCCAAGTATTAGGGTAATACCTTTTGAGCTCACCTAATAAATAAGGGTTTGTTTTCTTCATCATTAAAGAAACACTTTCATCAATAGCAAAAAGCTCATCAATAGCGTTGTGAGGCTGTGAGAAAGAATTATTTATCATTTCTTCAAACATCTGGTTGTGCCTCTGAAAGCAATGGTGTATCAAATCTTGCTTATTGTCAAAATGGATATATAGTGTCTTCTTAGAAATACCCAAGTTTGATGCCACTTCATCCATATTAACTTGCTTCACTCCTTTTTTTAGAAAAAGTATCAGTGATTGGTGTATTATGTTTTCTTTAACGTCCATTTTCGGGGTGCAAATATACGCATAAATAAACTTTGGAAACGTTTTTAATAGCTTTTTGTTTCCAAAGTTTAATTGTCTGATTAAAATGCTCTGAAAGTTTCAGGATTTAATATCTTTGTTCCAAGAATATATATGATGAAACATACCAAAGTAAAGACGCTATTGCAAGGTGAAAGCCTTAACGAAACTGTTTGTGTAAAAGGCTGGGTGAGAACTAAACGAGGAAGTAAAAACGTATCCTTTATTGCTATAAATGATGGTTCTACAATAAATAATATTCAAGCTGTTGCTGAAAGTGAATCTTTCGACGAGGAGCTAATCAAACACATTACAACGGGCGCTTGCCTGCGTATTGTGGGTGCTTTGGTCGAATCGCAAGGGAGTGGTCAAAAGGTAGAAATTACGGCTCAAGAAATTGAGGTGCTTGGTGAGGCTGACGCTGAAATCTATCCTCTTCAGCCTAAAAAGCATAGTCTGGAATTTCTGAGAGATAAAGCCCACTTGCGTTTCCGTACAAATACCTTTAGTGCAGTCTTTAGAGTAAGGCATGCTTTATCGTTTGCCATTCATAAATTTTTCAATGACAAAGGCTTTGTTAATCTTCATACGCCCATAATAACAGGTGCCGATGCTGAGGGTGCTGGAGAAATGTTTCAAGTCAGCAGTTTAGACTGGAACAATTTGCCTAAAGATGAAGACGGTAATGTGGATGAAACGCAAGACTTCTTTGGTAAAAAAACAAACCTAACCGTTTCTGGGCAGCTAGAAGCAGAGTTGGGAGCATTGGCTTTGGGGCAAGTCTATACTTTTGGGCCTACATTCAGGGCTGAAAACTCCAATACTTCCAGACACTTATCTGAGTTTTGGATGATTGAGCCTGAAGTGGCTTTCAATGACCTAAACGACAATATGGATTTGGCTGAAGATTTTCTAAAGTATTGCATTAAGTACGTTTTGGAGCGCTGCAAGGATGATATCGCTTTCCTTGACAAACGCTTAACTGATGAAGAAAAAAATCTGCCTAAAGAGCAAAAATCAGAAATGAGTCTTATCGAACGTCTCAACTTCGTTGCGGAAAATGAGTTTGAAAGACTGACCTACACAGAAGCTATAAACATCCTGAGAAACTCTAAGCCTAACAAGAAAAAGAAATTTCAATACCTCATCGAAGGCTTTGGTACTGACCTTCAGTCAGAACACGAACGCTATTTGGTAGAAAAGAAATTCAAAAAACCAGTCATTCTTACTGACTACCCCAAGAACATAAAAGCCTTTTACATGCGTATGAATGAAGATGGTGAAACCGTTCGTGCTATGGATATTCTTTTTCCTGGAATAGGTGAAATTGTTGGCGGTTCACAAAGAGAAGAGCGTATGGATATTCTCAAAAGTAGAATGGAAGAAATGGATGTTGACCAAGAAGAATTATGGTGGTATCTTGAAACACGACAGTTTGGGACCTGCCCACACAGTGGGTTTGGCTTAGGCTTCGAGAGGTTAATAATGTTTGTAACTGGCATGAAAAATGTTAGAGATGTTATACCTTTCCCACGATACCCTCAAAATGCGGAATTTTAATTAATGCAAAAACAAAGACTAAAACAGGAAATAGGGCTCAAGCTCAGTCCTCAACAAATACAATTTCTTGGTTTGTTGCAAATTCCTTTACTGTCTTTGGAAAAACGTATTGAAGAAGAATTAGAAAGCAATCCCGCTTTAGAAGAACAATCAGAAGGAGATAAAAGCTCGGAAAACGGCGAACAAAATTGGGAAAAGAACAGTTCTAAAAACTCCCATAAAGAAGAAACGAACAGAGAGTTTACACATCAAAGGGAATTAAGTCTTCAAGAATTTTTACTAGAGCAACTTCCTATGCTAAACCTCAACAATTTTGAATACTCTATCTCAGAATTTATAGTAGGCTGTTTGGATGATAATGGATTTTTAAGTCGTTCTCTACTGTCTATTACCGATGATTTGCTATTCAAAATGAATTTGGAAGTCAGTGAATATGACCTCGTCCCCATTTTAAAAAGCATTCAAACCTTGGAGCCCGTTGGTGTAGGAGCAAGGGACTTGCAAGAGTGCTTACTTATTCAGTTAGAAAATAAAGAGCCTAGCCTGTCTATTACAGATGCTATTCTACTACTCTCTAAACACTATTCTGCTTTTAGCAATAAGAATTATGAAAAGCTAATGCGCGAATTGAAACTCAGCGAAGACGAACTAAAAGCAGCTTACAAAGAAATTGAAATGCTTAACCCTAAGCCAGGAGCGAGCTTCTCAAATCAAGTGGAAGGAAATAATTATATCACTCCAGACTTTAGTTTAGAAATACAAAACGATGAACTACAGGTAGTCCTCAACAACAGTAAAGTAAAGCGACTTAAGAGCAGTGAGTACTATAAAAATATGCTAAAAAACCTTGAAGACACTAAAGGAGATAAAGAAGCTATTTCATTTTTAAAGGATAAAATCGAGGGTGCTAATTGGTTTGCAAATGCTCTCATTCAACGCGAACAAACGCTACTGAATACTATGAACTGTATCGTTAAACTACAAATGGACTACTTCAAGACTGGTGATGAGCGTACACTTAAGCCAATGAAATTAATGGACATTGCAGAACAAATTGATTTAGACGTTTCTACCATTTCTAGAGTAACAAACAGTAAATACATAGAAACACCCTACGGAACATTTTTACTAAAAGATTTTTTCTCAGACGCCTACAGCAAAGAAGATGGGACTACTATATCAAATAAGGTGGTAAAAAGTCATTTGAAAGAAATTATAGAAATTGAAGATAAAAAGAAGCCTTATTCTGACGAGGAGCTTTCAGAAAAACTTGGCGAGAAAGGCTATCATATAGCTCGAAGAACCGTTGCTAAATACCGTGAGCAACTCGATTTTCCAGTTGCTAGGCTAAGACGAACGCTATGATGAAATTCGCCCAGTTTATTTCCGTTTTGGCACATCCATTATTTATGCCATCCTATGCTTTTAGTTTACTGATGTATACCAATCCTTATATCAATATGATGATAAGCGATTCTACTAAAAATGTGGTGATTATAATTCTCTCACTATTTACTATTGTACTACCCATACTTACCGCTATCATCCTCAAACAATTGAGGGTAATTGATAGTATTTATATGAAGACAACTGAAGAACGTAAATGGCCATTTGTGTTTACCCTTGTCTGGTATTACATGGCTTTTCAATTGCTTGCTAAATTATATATTCCTCAGAGCTTCTTATTGTTAATGTTGGGCGCAATCAGTGCTATTGGACTGTCATTAATCATTACTTTGAGATGGAAAGTGAGTGTTCATATGCTGGGCATTGGCGGTCTTATCGGAGCTATAATTGGTATTTCTCATCGCTTTCAGTTTGATCAATCCAACTTAATTATGCTGCTGCTCATTTTTGCTGGCCTCATAGGCTTTGCTCGTCTTAAAACACATTCGCATAATTACCGTCAGGTATACGTCGGCTTTTTGCTAGGGTTTTTGGTTGAATGGATTAGTGTGCTTTACTTTTAGCAAAACTTTCTTAAATTTTTAGTAACTAAAACTACAAATCATGAAAAAATTACTACT
>PKDP01000021.1 GCA_002862585.1 Flavobacteriales bacterium
AACCCTTTCCAATTCAAGTACATCACGTAGAGACTTTTTGAAGTTTTTGGGCTTTAGTACTGCAGCTGCAACATTGGCAGCATGTGAAACTCCTATTATAAAATCCATCCCTTACGTTGTTAAGCCTGAAGAAATTACGCCAGGTGTTGCTAATTGGTATGCCTCAACGTTTTATGATGGAAATGACTTTGCAAATGTTTTAGTAAAAACAAGAGAAGGACGTCCAATCTTCATTAAATCCAATGACCTAACTGCTGCTACTCCTAACGCAAGAGTTATTTCTTCTGTTTTATCATTATACGATTCAAATAGACTAAAAGGACCAATGCACAATGGTAAAGAAGTTTCATGGGCTGATGCTGATAGCGATATCATTAAGAGGCTTTCTGAGGTAAAAGGAGATGTAGTAGTTCTAACGAATACTATCATTAGTCCAACAACACAGTCAGTGATTGACAAATTCTGTTCGAAGCACAACGCTACTCACGTTCAATATGATGCAATTTCATTTCAAGGGATGCTTGATGCCAACCTTGAATCCTTTGGACAGAGAGTAATTCCAGCCTATAAATTAGATAAGGTAGATGTTCTGGTCTCATTTGGAGCTGACTTTTTAGGAAGTTGGTTGAACGTTGGGTTTGAAAAGCAATACGCTTCAAATAGAAATCCAAAGTCAGGGAAAATGTCTCGTCATTTCCAGATAGAAACTAATATGTCTTTATCAGGCTCTAATGCCGACATTAGGATTCCCGTAAAACCTTCCGAAAAATTAAGCTTACTAGAAAATCTTTATGATGCATTAACAGGCAATTCTTCTGCCGATGCCAGAATAAAAGACATGGTTAGTGAACTGTCAGCAGCTAAAGGAAAATCTTTAGTAATTTGTGACAGTAATGATAAAGCAGTACAGATAATGGTAAACACTATTAACGATCTGCTTTCCAACTATGGAGCAACTATTGATTTATCAAACCCTTCTTATTTAAATGCTGGGGACGATAATGCAGTAGCTCAGCTTGTTGAGGATATGAATTCTGGAAAGGTTGGGGCTTTAATCATGAGTGGTGTTAATCCATCTTACACATTATCTAATGCAGAGGGCTTTAACTCTGGATTAGGTAAAGTATCACTAACAGTTTCTACGGCTTTAAGCATGGACGAAACATCAACTAATGTTGAGTATGTATGTCCAGATCGTCATTATTTAGAAAGCTGGGGAGACGCACAAGCATTCCACGGACAGGTATCATTTACACAGCCTACTATTCAGCCATTATTTGATAGTCGTCAATTCCAGGACTCAGCGTTATTATGGTCAGGAGCAGATTCAGACTATTACGCTTTTGCAAAAAAGTATTGGAGAGGAAAAACATTATGGTCAAAATCAATTCATGATGGAGTAGCAAGTATATCAACTGAGCCATTAAGATTAACTTCTTTCTCAGCAAACGTAACACCAATCACTAAAAATTCTGAGGGATTAGAGCTAGCACTATACCAGTCTAACTCTATGGGTGATGGTTCACAAGCCAACAACCCTTGGCTACAAGAATTACCAGACCCAATTTCAAGAGCATGTTGGGATAATTACATTACAATTTCAGCTACTACAGCTCGTGAAAATGGATTATCAAATTGGAATGGTTCCGACGGATCACTAGATGGTGATGTAGTAAAACTTACAGTTGGTGATAAGGTATTAGAGAAAGTTCCAGTTTTAATTCAGCCAGGACAAGCAATCGGGACTATTGGATTAGCCTTAGGATATGGACGAACTGCCTCTGGAAAAGTTGGAAATGGAGTAGGAGTAAACGCTTATACTTTAGTTGCCAATAACGACTACATAGCTTCAGGAGTTCAAATGGAGAAAGTAGAAGGAGAGCATGGCTTTGCTTCTGTGCAGTTACACCATACTATGATGGGTAGAAGTCTTATTAAAGAAACTACCTTAGAAGAATATAACGCGGACCCAAAATCAGGTAACCCTGATATTATGTTCGAAACGCATAAAGGTAAGTTGTTTGCTGATGAGGTTACCCTATGGAAAGAGCACGACCATGAAACAGGTCATTTCTGGAATTTATCTATAGACTTAACGTCTTGTATAGGTTGTAATGCGTGTGTTGTAGCATGTCATTCAGAGAACAACGTACCTGTTGTAGGTAAAGAAGAGGTAAGAAAGAGTAGAGATATGCACTGGTTACGTATCGATAGATACTTTTCTAGTGATATGACTGAAGAAATCGCTGAAGATCAAGACTTAGGAGCGGTATCTAAATACAAAGCAATGGAAGTACCTTCGGAAAATCCAGATGTAGCTTACCAACCAGTTATGTGTCAGCACTGTAACCATGCCCCATGCGAAACTGTTTGTCCTGTTGCGGCAACCTCACATAGTGCAGAAGGACAGAATCATATGGCTTACAATAGATGTGTAGGGACACGTTATTGTGCAAACAACTGTCCTTATAAAGTTCGTCGTTTCAACTGGTTCAACTATGCTGAAAACGATGCCTTTGACTACAATATGAATGATGACTTGGGTAAAATGGTATTGAACCCAGATGTTACTGTCAGAATTAGAGGGGTCATGGAAAAATGTAGCATGTGTATCCAAATGATTCAAAAAACAAAACTTGATGCTAAACGCGATGGCAGAAAGATTTTAGATAATGATGCACAAACCGCTTGCTCTACAGCATGTCCAACAAATGCACTTGTATTTGGTGATGTTAATGACAAATCAAGTGAAATAAGAACCCTAAAATCTGATGAAAGACAGTATTATTTACTTGAAGAGATAAATACTGCTCCTTCTGTATTTTATCATACAAAGATTAGAAATAGAAAAGCTTAATTAATAAATTATGCAAAAAGAAAGCCCTATAAGAGAGCCACTAATTTTAGGTAATAAAAGTTACCATGATATTACTGTTGACGTCGCTAAGCCAGTATTAGCAAAAGCCAACAAAATGTGGTGGATTGTATTTGGAATCTCATTAGTATTATTTGTATGGTGGATATTATCTGTTGGATACACAATAGGTACTGGAATTGGTGTTTGGGGATTGAACAAAACTGTTGGATGGGCATGGGATATTACTAACTTCGTTTGGTGGGTAGGTATCGGTCATGCTGGAACGCTTATTTCAGCCGTATTATTACTATTTAGACAGAAGTGGAGATTATCCATTAACCGTTCTGCTGAGGCGATGACTATTTTTGCCGTTGTTCAGGCAGCAATGTTCCCATTAATTCACATGGGAAGACCATGGTTAGCCTATTTTGTATTTCCTATCCCAAATACTTTTGGGTCATTATGGGTAAACTTTAACTCGCCATTACTTTGGGACGTTTTTGCGATTTCTACTTATTTCTCTGTTTCTTTTGTATTCTGGTATGTAGGTTTAATTCCTGACTTTGCCATGATTAGAGACAAGGTTAATGAGAAGTATTGGCCAATGCGAAAAAAGGTATATAGTATCCTATCGTTCGGATGGAGCGGTAGAGCTAAAGATTGGCAACGATTTGAAGAGGTATCATTGGTACTAGCCGGTTTAGCTACTCCACTTGTATTCTCGGTACACTCTATTGTATCTTTTGACTTCGCAACCTCTGTTATACCTGGATGGCACACCACTATATTTCCGCCTTATTTTGTTGCTGGAGCGGTATTTTCTGGTTTTGCTATGGTACAAACTCTTTTATTAGTGATGAGAAAAGTTGTAGGTCTAGAAGCCTACATTACTATCAAGCACGTAGAATACATGAATATAGTTATTATGTTGACTGGTAACTTGGTGGGTATTGCATATCTAACTGAGCTTTTCATGGCATGGTATTCTGGTGTTGAATTTGAGCAATATGCTTTCTTGAATAGAGCAACAGGACCTTACTGGTGGGCATATTGGAGTATGATGACGTGCAACGTTATCTCGCCTCAGTTAATGTGGTTTAAAAAATTAAGAACCAACATCGTGTTTACATTCATATTAGCATTGTTCGTAAATATAGGTATGTGGTTTGAGCGATTTGTAATTATTGTAACATCTATCCACCGTGATTATTTACCATCAAGTTGGAGTATGTTCTCACCAACCTTTGTTGACATAGGTATTTTTGTGGGGTCTATTGGTTTCTTTTTTGTACTATTCCTATTGTACTCAAGAACATTCCCAGTAATTGCACAAGCTGAATTAAAAACGATTGTAAAATCTTCTAGTGAACAATATAAAAAGTAAAGACATGAGTAAAAAAGTCATTTACGGAATATTTGATGATGAGGAAGTACTTCTTGATAGTAACAAAGAAGTGCGTTCTGAGGATATTTCTATTAAAGAAGTTTATACGCCATTTCCTGTCCACGGACTTGACCATGCTTTAGGTTTGGAAAGAACTAGATTGGCAATAGCAGCCTTCATCTATGGAGCTATAGGTTGTGCTTTAGCAATATGGATGACTTATTATATTATGATTTTAGACTGGCCTCAAAATATTGGTGGTAAGCCAAGTTTTGCATACTACTTGAATATGCCAGCATTTGTTCCAATCATTTTTGAGATGACAGTATTATTTGCTGCTCACCTGATGGTAATTACTTATTTATTTAAATCTAAGCTGTTCCCAGGTCAAGAGTCATCTAGTCCTGACCCACGTACAACTGATGATAAATTCCTTATGGAAATAGAATCTGATGATGATAAGAAAATCAGTGATTTATTAAAAAAGACTGGCGCAACAGAAATTAACGTTAAAGACATTGCATAAATGAAAACAGTATCTACTAAAATTCTTCTAATAGCGGTACCATTTTTAGCGATATCGTCGTTATTTTCGTCTTGCTCTAATAATGAGGATGGAAGACCTGGTTATGAATTTATGCCAGATATGTATCGTTCACCTTCCTTAGAAATATATTCGTCTAATACCTTTTTCAAAGATAGCCTCAATGCACGTCAGCCCGTAGATGGTACGATGCCAAGAGGATTTGTAGCCTTTGATTACGACAACACGCTTGAAGATTATTTATTAGCAGGAAACGAATTGAAAAATCCGTTTGAAAACTCTGAAGAAAACCTTGAGAAAGGCAAGAAATTATACCAAATGTTTTGTGCGCATTGCCACGGAAAAAATGGTGATGGTAAAGGGAGCATTACACATCCAGTATATGGTGCTATTCCTAGTTATGCTGATGATGTTATGATTCGAAGAACTGGAGGAAACATGAACACTCTAGCAGACGGTAACATTTACCACGGCATATATTATGGGTTAAATGCTATGGGTCCTCATAACACTCAGTTGAACGATACTGAAAGATGGTTAATAACCATGTACGTTAAAGAATTACAAAAAGGAAACTAAAATTATAAAGATTAAAACAACTGTTATATGTACACAGTAACTAAAAACACCAGATTAATCTCTTACGCTTTAATGTTAGTGGGTCTAATAGCCACTATCTTTGGTTTTGTTAACGATGCTCACAGAGCTTGGCCGAGTTTAATGGTTAATAATTACTTTTTCTTAGGCATTTCAGCATTTGCTATTTTCTTCATTGCCTTACAGTATGCTTCTGAAGCAGCATGGGCAACACCTTTTAAACGTGTAGCAGAAGGAATCACTTCTTATTTTATTGTTGGTGGTATAATTATGTTATTCATAATCTTCGCAGGTAAGATGCACTGGAATCACATATGGCACTGGATGGCAGATGGTATAATGGATCCAAATGACGAACATTATGACGCCATTATTGCGGGTAAAGAAGGGTACCTTAATTTTCCATTCTTTTTCTTAAGAGCAGTTGCTTACATCTTAGGATGGTGGTATGCTGCTAAACGACTAATTGCATTATCTAGAAGAGAAGATACTGAAGGAGGACTAAAAAGCTACAAAGCAAGTATAACGACTTCGGTAATTTTTATCGTTTTCTTTGGTTACACTTCCTCTATGATGTCTTGGGATTGGATTATGTCTATTGATACACACTGGTTCAGTACATTATTTGGTTGGTTTGTTTTCTCTTCAATGGGAGTAACTGGCTTTACAATGATAGCAATGATAGCCATATTCTTAAAACGTAAAGGCTATTTAGAGCAGGTTAATGAGAACCATATTCACGATTTAGGAAAATGGATTTTTGCATTTAGTATATTATGGACCTATATGTGGTTTTCTCAGTTCATGCTGATTTGGTACTCAAATATCCCAGAAGAAGTAACCTACTATATGGCACGATGGGATAATTACAATGCATTATTTTGGATAACTTCTATTATCAATTTCATATTCCCATTGTTAATATTAATGAGTCGTGACAGCAAAAGAAATTTTGGCTATGTAATGACCGTTGGTGTTATAGTTTTAATTGGACATTGGTGTAATGTGTTCTTGTTGATTGAGCCTGGTGTAATGAAAGATCACTGGCATATTGGTTTCACTGAAATAGGCATGTTTGCTGGGTTTTTAGGTCTATTCCTATTCATTGTAAACAAAGCCCTAACAAAGGCCCCATTATTTGTAAAGAATCACCCTTTTGCTGATGAGAGTGTTCATCATCACATATAGTATATAATATTAGATAACAAAAAAACAAATAAGCGAAAATGACTACTTTTTTAAGCTTTTTAATCATAACCCTAACAGTAATTGGACTAGTACAAGTTGTTCGAATAATCGAACTAGCTACAAAGTTAAAAGGTCCACAAGACAAGATAATTACTGACCAAGATAACCGCTACAATGCACTTGCAATGTTGATAGTAGGTTTAGGATTTACGGCCTTTGTTGCCTACTCCTTTAAATTATGGGGGCACTTGATTTTACCTGACCCTGTAAGTGTACACGGTGAAGGGATAAAACTATTGTGGGATACCACTATGGCTCTAATTCTTGTTACCTTTTTCATCACACAGACGTTATTATTTGTATTTGCCTATAAATACAGAGGTAGAGAAGGTAATACTGCTCTTTTCCAAACCCACAATAATAAATTAGAGTTACTATGGACATCCGTTCCAGCTTTTGTTCTAACTGGTTTAATATTGTTTGGATTAAGCACTTGGAATAAAACTATGGTGCCTGATACTACTAACGCTAAGATTGTAGAAGTTTACGCTCAACAATTTAACTGGACAGCTCGATATGCTGGAGATGATAATCAGTTAGGTAGAGCTCATTACACCTTGATTGGCGGCGTTAACACTTTGGGTGTTGATATTAACGATTCAACTTCATTTGATGATAAGGTTGTTAGAGAAATTCACCTTCCTGTTGACCAGCAAGTGCTGATGAAGTTTAGGTCTCAAGATGTAATTCATTCCGCATATCTTCCGCATTTCAATGTGCAGATGAAC
>PKDP01000165.1 GCA_002862585.1 Flavobacteriales bacterium
TTCCAACAAATGACCAAAACGAGCCAAACAAACCATACTAGATTAAATTGCTTCATTTTTTTGTTAAATAAGCGTGTAACTTAACAGTTAACAAAGCTACAAAAGTTCCCCATAGCATTCCACCGATAATATCAAAAGGGTAGTGGACGCCAACATATACTCTACTATAGGATACTAAAACCGCCCACAAAAAGAGCAGTAGAAATACACTTTTCTTATCTAATAGTTTGCCGATTACAATAGCTAATCCAAAAACATTGGATGCATGTGAGGAAACAAAACCAAATTGACCTCCACAACCATCTGTTACTAAACGAATATTTTCTAATGCATGGCAAGGTCGTAATCGCTCAAAATTATTTTTGAAGAGGTGAACACTTCCCATATCACAAAGTAGAATAACGAAGCCGATAGCTGCAAAAATCCAAATACTATCTTTTTTCTTTTCTCTTATAATTAGTAGTACCAATAGTAAATAGAGAGGAATCCAAGAAAGCTTGTGAGTTGTAAAGAGCATGAAAGAATCCCAACTTTCTCTGCCCGATTGATTAATCAGATGGAACCATTCTGTATCAAGTTCAAGAAGCCATTCCATTTAGGCGTTCAATTTTTTCCAAATTAGATCTTTGAGTTCTACTAATCCTTGTTGAGCGACTGAAGAAATAAAAATACTCTCAATATCTGTTGGTAGTTCTTTAGTTATTTCTTCTTTAAGCTCATCATCAAGCATATCCGATTTACTTATGGCAAGGATTTTATCTTTATCTAGCAATTCAGGATTATATTTTTCAAGTTCACCGAGTAGAATGTGGTATTCTTTAGCAATATCGTTGCTATCCGCTGGCACTAAAAATAGTAAGGTTGAGTTTCGTTCAATATGTCTTAGAAAGCGTAAGCCTAAGCCTTTTCCTTCTGCTGCACCTTCAATAATTCCAGGAATATCAGCCATAATAAAGGAGCGATCTTCTCGATAAGAAACAATTCCAAGATTTGGTACTAAAGTAGTGAATGGGTAATTAGCAATTTCAGGTTTTGCAGCAGATATAACGGATAAAAGGGTAGATTTTCCTGCATTAGGAAAGCCCACAAGTCCTACATCTGCTAAGACCTTAAGCTCTAGAATAAACCAATCTTCATGTGAGTCTATGCCTGGTTGAGCATAGCGTGGTGTTTGATTAGTGGATGATTTAAAATGTACATTTCCTTTACCGCCTTTTCCACCTTCAAGAAGTATTTTTTCTTCATTGTGGTCTGTTATTTCAAATAAGACTTCGCCAGTTTCAACATGTTTGGCAACTGTTCCTAGAGGGACTTGAAGTATTTTACTTTCTCCATCTTTACCAATTCGATTATTTCCACTACCAGAACCCCCATGTTCAGCAAAAAGATGCTTTTGGTATTTCAAATGTAGTAATGTCCACATTTGTTCGTTTCCTTGAATGATAATGTGTCCACCACGACCACCATCGCCACCATCAGGTCCACCTTTAGCTGTGGTTCTATCTCTTAAAAAGTGAGTAGAGCCAGCCCCTCCTTTACCTGATCGGCAAAAGATTTTTACATAATCAACAAAGTTGGAGTTTTTTACTTTCATTATAAATTATCAATAGCCACACACAATTTGGTGTTGATTTCTTCAATAGATCCCACACCTTCAATGCTTTGTAGTTTATGCTGCTTGTTGTAGTATTCTTTTAGAGGTGCTGTTTTAGTGTTGTATTCGTTAATACGGTTTCTGATGATAGATTCGTTGGCATCATCGGCTCTACCACTACTTTTACCTCTTTCCAATAAACGTTTTGTGAGTTCATCATCATCTACGTCAAGAGAAAGCATCGTTGTAATGGCAGTATTTAAATCAGCTAACATATTATCAAGTGATTCAGCTTGGGCAGTTGTTCTAGGGAAACCATCAAAAATAAAACCTTTTGCCTCAAGGTTATATTCTAAAATAGATTGAATCATTTTAATAACAACATCATCAGGAACTAAATCGCCTCTGTCCATAATGCTTTTGGCCTGTAAACCGAGGTCACTTCCTTTGGCAATTTCTCCTCTTAGAATATCACCTGTAGATAAATGGATAAGTGAATACTTGTCAATGAGTAATTGAGATTGTGTTCCTTTTCCTGCACCAGGAGGTCCAAACAAGACAATATTTAACATAGTTAAGAGCTTTTGAGTTTGTAAATTTGTGGTAAAGTTCGTCCTAATTCATCATAATCCAAACCATATCCAACAACAAAGTGGTTAGGAATTTCTTTTCCTACAAACTCAATTGGTATTTCTTTAGAATACACATCAGTTTTTAGTAATAGACTGGCGATGTGAATTTTTTTAGGTTTTTCTTTAGATAATCGATTGTACAAATATTCCAATGTATTACCAGTATCTACAATATCTTCGATTATAACAATAGTTCTGTCTTTCAGATTCATTGGTACACCCATTATGTCTTTAATTTCTCCAGAACTTTGAGTGCCTTGATAGGATTTGATTTGCATAAATGTTATTTCAGCATCAAAAGATAATGCTTTGAGTAAATCGGAAGCAAATAGAAAAGAACCTTTCAAAACAATTATAAAAAGTGGATTTTCATTTTTGAGAATATCCATTTTTTTTGCCATTTGACTAACAATATTTTGAATGTCTTCTTGTTCAAGGAAGGGTTCGAAGGTTTTATCGAGTATTTGCACCATTAATACAATTTAGCTGCGAATTTACAATAAAAGTAGGATTTTATTTTAACAACTTTTTTTAAATTCGCAGCATAAAATTATAACAATTAAAAATTATGAAAGCAGTAGTAAGTATCATTATGGGAAGTACATCTGATATGCCAGTCATGCGAAAGGCAGCAGACTTCCTTAATTCAATGAAAATCCCTTTTGAAATAAACGCCTTGTCGGCACACCGTGTGCCAGAAAAAGTAGAGGAATTTGCTTCAAACGCACATGCTAATGGCATTAAGGTCATTATTGCTGGTGCTGGTGGTGCTGCTCACTTGCCAGGTGTTGTTGCTGCTTTTGCTACAGTTCCTGTAATTGGTGTTCCTTGCCGTTCATCTATTTCTATTGACGGATGGGATAGTATCTTATCAATTTTACAAATGCCTCCTGGAATTCCAGTTGCAACAGTTGGACTAGATGCAGCTTACAATGCTGGTATTTTAGCAGGACAAATCTTATCTACTTCAGATGAAGAACTTCACGCTAGAATGTTAGAGTTCAAAATGAACATGAAACAAAAAATCGTAAAAGCTAACCAAGATTTAGCTAGCGAAAAGTTTAAATTTAGAGTTCAGTAATCATTTAAATATTTAATACCTTAGGCTTTCATTATTTTAGCTATGAAAGCCATATTACTTTGCCTGTGTTGCACAGTATTTAGTAACGTATTATATGCGCAATCAACTCTCATTGAAGGTCAATCTGTAATTAGGTAAGGCTTGTGGTCTCAAAATGATTGGGGGTATTTAATGTTGTATAATATTAAATATAAGCCATTGGAAAGCAATTGGTCGTATTCACTGAGGTATCTTTTATTTGACACTCCAAATTATTCAACGAGGATATATGTCTATGAGCCGGATGTGCTGTACTCCTTTTCTGTACCAGATTTTTATTTTGAAGGACAACGAATTGTTGGTGTTCTAAAGTGTAAAATCAATACACAGTTAAGCCTTAATTTTAAGATTGCCCAAATACTATATTAAGATAATACACCTATTCGTTCAGTAAGTGTAAAAAAGCGATAAGTTGACTGATTTTAAGATCTTAGTTAAATATGTACTGTAAATTTTTATATTTGGGGAAATCAAATTACAATACCTATGCAAGATTATCAATCACCTTTAGAAATGCTTTACCGTTGGGAGAGTGAAACGCCTAATAAATTGTATATGCGTCAACCCATTAACGATGAGTGGCACAAATGGACTTGGTCTGAAACGGCCACTGAAGTCAGAAAAATGGCTGCATATCTACAGTCTCTCGACTTAGCGCCTAAAAGTAAAATTGCTATACTTTCAAAAAATTGCACTCATTGGATAATGAGCGATTTAGCTATTATGATGGCTGGACATGTCTCAGTTCCATTGTATCCAAACCTAAAGGCTGAGAGCATAAAACAAATTCTTGACCATAGTGAGACGAAGTTAGTGTTCGTAGGCAAATTGGATGATTTTGCTAGTATGCGACCAGGAATTCCAAAAGATATGCCTTGCATAGCCTATCCTTTTTATTCAGAAGAAGGCTATCCAGTTTGGGGAGACCTTGTAAAAGATATTGAACCTGTAGCCGAAAACATAGTGCGAGAGCCAAATGACTTGGCAACCATTATATATACATCAGGTACAACTGGAATGCCAAAGGGTGTGATGCATAAATTTTATAATTTCTCTTTTGCAACTTCAAACGCAGTGCCATTACTTGGGTTAGCAACTGAAGAACGCTTTTTCTCCTATTTACCACTTTGTCATATAGCAGAGCGATTATTAGTGGAAATGGGTAGTTTATATTCTGGAGGTATGGTGTCTTTTGCCGAAAGTCTAGATACATTTGCCAAGAATTTATCGGATACTAAGCCAACAGCCTTTTTAGGAGTCCCTAGAATATGGACAAAATTTCAACAAGGAATTTTAACAAAATTACCTCAGAAAAAACTAAATGTATTACTCGCTATTCCTGGAGTTTCATCTCTTATCAAAAAGAAGATAAAATCAGGACTTGGGCTTCAAGAAGCTAGAAATGTGTTTACAGGAGCAGCGCCTACACCAGTTTCAACATTAAAGTGGTTCAAACGTCTGGGAATAAATATACAAGAAGCCTATGCCATGACGGAAAACTGCTGTTATTCTCACGTTACGCTGAATGATGACATTCAATTTGGATTTGTAGGTAAAGCACTTCCTCATTGTGAAGTTAAGCTAAGTGAGAAAAACGAGATTCTGATAAAGCATGTTGCTTTAATGGATGGTTATTATAAAGAAGAAAAACAAACCCAAGACACCATCAAAGACGGTTGGTTATACACAGGTGATGAAGGGTATATTGATAGTAAAGGGTTTTTAAAAATTACGGGAAGAGTAAAGGATTTATTCAAAACATCCAAAGCCAAGTATGTAGCTCCTGCACCTATCGAGATGAAGCTGTCTGCCAATAAAAATATTGAGCAAGTTTGTGTAGTCGGGGAAAACATTCCTCAGCCTATTGCTTTAATTACACTATCTGAGTATGGTAAAAGTAGACCGGCCGAAGATTTAGTAGCAAGTTTATCCAAAACATTGAAAGTTGTAAATCCGAAATTTGACGCGCATGAAAGGTTGAAAAAGATAATTGTCCTCGATCAAGAATGGACTATTGAAAATAATCTTTTGACCCCCTCAATGAAAATAAAACGAAATGAAGTTGAGAAACTTCACAAAGAAAATTACGTTTCTTGGTACGAACGAGAAGAAGAGGTTATATGGTAATTATCATTTCTTAATAACTTTTTAAAAAGCTGTGATTTTTAGTTCGTTTATACTAGAGGTATTTATATTTTTGACATTCAGAAAATGAACAATATGTCGTCACAAGCAACCACAACATTAGCTACACTAGAACAGGCTGTCGAACTTGGATTACGTCCTGAAGAATTTGACAAAATCAATGAAATATTAGGCCGTACTCCAAACTTTACTGAAATGAGTATTTTTTCAGTAATGTGGTCGGAACACTGTTCTTACAAAAACTCTATTAACTGGCTCAAAACTCTCCCTAAAGATGGTCCTCATATGCTTGTTAAGGCAGGTGAAGAAAATGCTGGGCTAGTTGATATTGGTGATGGTCTTGCTTGTGCATTTAAAATAGAAAGTCATAACCACCCATCAGCACTAGAACCATATCAAGGAGCTGCAACAGGGGTGGGAGGAATAAACAGAGATATTTTTACAATGGGTGCTCGACCGATTGCTCAATTGAACTCACTTCGTTTTGGAAATATTGAATTAGACAGAACAAAGTGGCTCGTTAAAGGCGTTGTAAAAGGAATTGGTGATTATGGAAATGCCTTTGGTATTCCAATTGTTGGAGGCGAAGTTTTCTTTGACGAATGCTACAACACAAATCCATTAGTAAATGCGTTTTCAGCAGGAATTATGAAAGCTGATAGATTGATTTCAGCAACATCCTTTGGAGTAGGTAATCCAGTTTACATTGTTGGATCCAGAACTGGTAAAGATGGAATTCATGGAGCAGCATTTGCTTCTAAAGACATAACAGAAGATTCTGCAAACGATTTACCAGCAGTACAGGTAGGAGATCCATTTCAAGAGAAACTACTTCTTGAAGCAACACTTGAACTAGCTCAAACAGATGCTATTGTTGGTATGCAAGATATGGGTGCAGCAGGAATCACCTGCTCCACATCTGAAATGAGTGCAGCAGGAGAACATGGAATGATAATCCATCTCGATAAAGTTCCAACGCGACAAGAAAATATGAAAGACTGGGAGATTCTTCTTTCAGAATCTCAAGAACGTATGCTTATCGTTGTGGAAAAAGGAAAGGAACACATCGTTCAGGAAATATATGATAAATGGGATTTAAGTTGTGAGCAAATTGGTGAAGTGACTTCGGGTGTTAGCTTAAAATACTATATGTACGGGGAATTAGTAGCCGATGTTCCAGCCGATGACTTAGTGCTCGGTGGTGGAGCTCCAGTTTATACTAGAGAATACTCTGAGCCAGAATATTTTAAACGATTTAAGGAGTTCAATATAGATAGTATTGAGCAACCCAAAGATTTGGTAAAAGTGGCTAAATACTTAGCGTCTCATCCAAACATAGCATCAAAAAAATGGGTGTATGAGCAGTACGACTCTATGGTTGGAGCCATTAATATGGGAACAAATTCCCCAAAAGACGCAGGGGTAGTAAATTTAAAAGGGACTAATAAAGCACTTGCAATGACGGTAGATTGTAATGCCAGAATGGTAAATGCAAACCCGGAGGAAGGTTGTGCTATGGCAGTTGCCGAGGCAGCCAGAAATATTGTGTGTTCTGGAGGTATGCCAAGCGCAATTACCAATTGCTTAAACTTTGGAAATCCTTACAACCCTGAAGTATACTGGCAATTTGTTGGAGCTATCAAAGGAATGACAAAGTCTTGTCTGAAATTTAATACACCAGTAACTGGCGGAAACGTCAGTTTCTATAACCAAACGGCCATAGAGGGTAAAGAAGTGCCAGTTTTCCCAACCCCA
>PKDP01000112.1 GCA_002862585.1 Flavobacteriales bacterium
CGGGTCGTTGGTTTTAACTTTCATTTCTGCTAACATCCCAAACATTTTTTGATTGACGACTACCGAACTTACATTGTCCATGTCCTCATATTTTTCAAAAAGGCTTTGTGTGAAAACTAAAGACGTTGAGACTAGAGATAATATTGTGAAAAAATTTTTCATTATTGTGTTTTTTAATTTTTAAGTTTAAAAATTTTGTGGGTTGATGTGTTAAAGTTATTTAAAATAGTTAGATTTTGTTTTCCTTTACCATAGGAATTTGAGATTATTTGCAAAGTTTTAAGTTTTGAAGTTCCTTTGTTTATGTTTCTGGATAACATTTCAATTGCCGATTTGGTTTGATTATAAGTTAAAAGATTTTCATTTGTGAGCTCTTTAGTCCCATTATTAAAATTGGTTCCCAAGAAAATTCCTAGGATTAAAGCAGCGGCAGCGGCCATTGAAAACCATTGAATTTTACGATTTTTTTTAGGAATCAAAATTTTCTTTTTGTAGGTGTCCAAGCCTGCGGTTGAAAAACTATTGAACAGTTGTTTATATAATTTTAAATGATCAGGTATTTCTGATTTTTGAAAAAACGTTTTTAGTTCGGCTTCTTCATTTAAATCGGTTTCACCCAATTCGTATTTTTCCAATAAATTTTCAATTTTTCTTAATGCCATGATTATGTAATTGAATTAATCGAGTCTTTAATGTTTTTCTGGCTCTTGAAAGTGCCACTCTTATAGCAGTTTCTCTCATGTCTAATATTTTAGATATTTCCTTAAAATCATAACATTCAACATCTCTTAATTGCACAATTAATTGCTATTTTTCTGGTAAAATTTTTATCAAATTTTCAAGTAAACTGATACTGTCACTGGTTTCTATTTTTGATTGTAACAAAGTTACTTGGTCATTGTGGAAATTTTCATGAGCAATTCTCAAATTTTGAGCCTGTCTCGACTTTAATCTATCCAAACAATGGTTTTTTGTGATTGTCATTGCATAAGCCTCAGGATTATTATAATCACCCAAGCGTTGTCGTTTTTTCCATAATTTTATAAGAACATCCTGAGTAGCATCTTCAGCCTCTTCTCTAGATAATAAAATTCTTTTCGAAAATCGAAATATTTTATTTGTGATAGGGGTTACAAACGCTAAATACTCACTTTCGTTCATTGAATTGACTATAAATTTAAGACGAATTAAAACGGGGATTGTTACAAGACTAAAAAATATTTATAAAATTAGAATAAATAACATTAAATTGTAAACGCTTAAACGTTACGTTTAAACGTTTAATATTTAAATAAATCCTACTTTTTATGAAAATAAAATTTAAATGTATCGCAATTGTTGTCCTGATGGGGTTTAGCTACGGATGTTTTGAAGACGGAGACGATAATATTGCAGCAGGTACAAGCATAAAAGATTTTGTATGGAAAGCCATGAATGTGGTGTATCTATACAAGTCTAATGTGAATGATCTTTCAAATGATCGCTTTGCAACAAATACTGATTACCAAAATTACTTAAACAGCAACGAAACGCCCGAGGCCTTGTTTGAAGCATTAATATACGACCGTGAAAATATAGATCGCTTTAGCTATATCACGAGCAACTATTTTGAATTGGAACAGCAATTGAGTGGTATTACTTTGAATAATGGTGCCGAATTTAATTTTTATCTAGTTCCAGGGAGCACTACATCGGTTTTTGGGGTGGTGCGATTGGTCCACCCAAATAGTAGTGCGAGCGCCGCTAATCTTTCTCGTGGACAAGTCTTTAATAAAATTAATAATATTGTCCTGAACACCTCCAACTTCTCATCTTTGGTGACCAACAATAGCTATAGCTTAAGTTTGGCAATCTATGACGATAACGACACAGAAACCTTGTCAGATGATCAAATTTTCGATGGCGATGAAACTATAACTCTTGTGAAGGAAGGATATGAAGAAAATCCCATCTTCCATACAGCAGTAATTGATGTAAATACAGAAAAAGTAGGCTATTTAATGTACAACAGCTTTGTAAATGAATTTGATAGTGAACTGAATGTAGTCTTTGGTGACTTTAAATCTCAAAATATTAGCCACTTAATCTTGGATTTAAGATATAACTCCGGAGGTAGCGTTCAAACTGCAACCGCTTTGGGAAGTATGGTCACTGGACAGTTTCAAAATCAAGTTTTTACAACTTTAAAGTACAATGAAACCTTGGAAACTAATAATTTTGATTATAATTTTATCAACACACTCAGCAACGATGAAATTATCAATAGTTTGAACTTAGATAAGGTTTACATTCTCACTTCCAACCGTTCAGCCTCAGCAAGTGAAATGATGGTAAATAGCTTAAAGTCATACATAGAAGTTGTTCAGGTCGGAGGCCAAACCGTGGGCAAATCACAAGCATCTCAAATTATATATGATTCCGCAAATTTAGGTCGAGAGAATGCAAACCCAGGACATACTTATGCCCTGCTTCCATTGATAGCCATTACCGTCAATAAAAATGATGAAACAGTGCCACCATCTGGAATTATACCAACAATTAATTTGTTAGAGCGCCCTGCCAATTACGGAATTATTGGCGATACAGAAGAACCACTTTTGAAGGCCGCTCTTGAAGATATTCAAGGTAGTAATCGTTTGGCTTTTCCATCTGAAATAGAAATGTCTCAAAATGATTTGAACGTTTTAAATCCTTTGGAAACTTTAATGTATATTGAATGAATGCTGTAAATGAATAAAAAACACTTTATTATTGCGCTTATCATGGTTTTGGCAGCTTTTTCAAGGCTTATACCCCATCCGCCAAACTTCACACCATTGACAGCAATAGCTCTATTTGGTGGAATATACCTTTCTGATAAAACTTTAGCATATTTAATGCCAATAATTATTATGTTATTTTCTGACATCTTTCTAGGGTTTTCAAGTATTTCATTATTTGTATATTTTTCATTCATTATAATTAGTTACATTGGAATTAAAAGTAAAAAACCAGCTATTCAAAATATAATTCTATCTAGTATAGTCTTCTTTATAGTAAGTAATTTTGGTGTATGGATTTTGGGATATCCTAAAACATTGGAAGGGTTTGTGAGATGCTATACACTAGCGATACCCTTTTTTAGAAATTCTTTACTAGGAGATTTATTTTATTCAGGTATAATGATATTATCATATAACTTAAGTAGTAAATATTTATTAAATATTTCAAAATAGATTAAAAAGTTCTAAAAAGATTAAAACCAAAGAAAATATCTCCTTCAGTCCAATCACCTGTAGAGCCTGACATTAAGTTAATAGAATTCATTGATTGAGAATTTGAGAATAAAAGTTGAAAAACATGACCTCCAGTTTCTATGTCAATTCCAATTCCTAGAGGGTTCTTAAAAATAGAATTGTTAGATCTATTAAAGTGATATCCATAATCAATATTAAATGAAGTCCTCTTTGATATTTTGTATCGTGATCCAAAAACAACTCCGTATTGTGAGTTATCTTGGTTATCATAAATAACTAAATTTTCATGAAAAAAAGATGGAGATATTAAAGCTGATATATTTTTATTTATTTTCCTAGATATTATAAATTGTGTGAAATATCCAAGTCTATTATTAAAAGACATTTTAGGATAAATTTCATTATCAATTGACGAGTCAATTGTTAGTGAAGAATACAGCACTAATGTAAAAGGAAATAAATTACTTTGACTAATTAATCTAGCTTTATAAGCTATGTCATATGTTTTATTGTATGAAGATCTCGAAAAACTAAAATTTGAATATTCATTTAAACCATAAATAAAATTTAATCTTGTTATTGCATCATCAAGACCAAAGAAATTATCAAATCCATACATTATACTTCCAAATCTGTGAGAGACAGAAAAAGCAAATTCTCCCACTGATATAAGCTTTGTAGATTCAAAATTTACAACCTTTAAACTTTTGAACACTGATGAAACTTCACTGTCTTGGACAAAATCGATTTCGTCTAAAAGATTTGTTTGAGAAAAAGATAAATTTGTAAAAATAAAAAATAAAAAACTAATTCTTAAATAGAATGACATTATTATAATTTGTACTAAATTTAATGAAAATCGTACTTAATTAGTACTAGATTTAAGAATTATTTCGACATATACGTATATTTTTGATGGAATTTTACTTTGAACAATTCTAGGAACCTTAATATCGAAATCTGAAACAGTCAAAGGAAACTCTCCCTTAATTTTAATATTGTCATTTAAAAATTCTATTATAAAGGGAATTTTTGTTAATTGTTTTTGTACTCCGTGAAAGAAAAAAATGCCATCAATTATGTATATTCCTGAAACATTAGATTTATAATTCAAAAAATTACCGGAAAATGTTGTCTTAGGATAAAGATCTGATTCAGCATAACTTTCATTAAAATGCTCCTGCATTAATGAATTTTTAAAATTAAATCCTTTTACTTGAGCCAAAACAGCAATATCTCCTTTATCAGATTCAAAAACTGCGGATGAAGAATTATTAGTAGCCTTTATTGGAACAAAAGAATCTAACCTAGAATCAAAAGTAATTGAAGCAGATTTAGTGAAGTATTTATGTTGTGAATGTAAAGATTTTGACAACAAAAGTGATGAACACAGAGTAAATACTAAAAAATTTTTCAAATTTAAAAACTTAATCAGTAACGGTTATTGTTCCAAACATAGAATTTGGATGCGGGTCACAGATATATTGCGTTGATCCAACTTGGGTAAAAACCCAATAAAACTGAAACCCAGGACTCGCATCTATAAATCCTGAGTCAAATGTCTCAACTCCAGAGGTTGATCTTAAATTGTGACCACCACTATCCCAGGTCCACCTCACAGTATCTCCAGCTTGTATTGTTAATTGTTGGTCAGTACTCACGCTTGAATTTTGCCACGGTAAATCGTAAAGGGTTAAATCATCACTTAGTGAATTAGTCACATCACTTACACTATCATTTTCGCATGAGTATATTGAAGTAAATAATAGTAGAGTTAAAAAAAAACGCATATTATATTTTTATAAATTTATTTAATGAGCTTTTGTTTCTAGTTGAAATAGTGATAAAATAAACACCTGACTTAAAATTTGAAACATCTAAAGAATAATTATTTATATCGTCTGTTAAATCTGAAAAAGTTAGTTTACCTAACAAATCAAACACGTTAATTTTTAAAGTTTCACTAAGATCCGAGGATATTATTTTAATATAATCTGATGAAGGATTTGGATATAAAGAGATAGTTAAAACTGAAACCTCTTCAATAGAAGCTGAGGGCTCGTTTACAGTAATAGCACCAAACATTGAATTTGGGTGTGGACTACACAAATAATCATGAACTCCTGGAGTTGTAAAAGTATGTTGATAAACAGTACCTGGACCTGTTACTACTGATTGACCAAAGCCAGGTTCAGACTGATTTCCAACCTGAAGAAGATTATGAAAACCTGAAGTCCAAGTCCATATTACTGTATCTCCCACATCGACTGTTAACTGCTGATTAACACTTTCACCACTAGTTGACCAACCTAAATTATAGGTTTGTTGAGCCGAAATAGTAGTAATAAATAAAGATAAAATAAAGAGTAATTTTGTTTTCATATTGTATATTTTTAACAAATATATTAATAATAAATATTATTGTTTGTTAAATATTTACCAATAATCTATTTACTTAAGTACATTTTTCTCCTAGCATATAAATCATAAAATTGATCATCTTTCAAGCTATCAATAAATAAAATACTCTCACCAGTACTTTTCATTTCAGGTCCTAATTGCTTGTTTACATTTGGAAATTTATTAAAGGA
This sequence comes from Flavobacteriales bacterium, assembly GCA_002862585.1. GTDB lineage: Bacteria > Bacteroidota > Bacteroidia > Flavobacteriales > UBA7312. The sequence continues at coordinate 5,828 of PKDP01000112.1, forward strand.
AAATACAGGCTGTTTTATAGCATATCCTTTTAGTTGAGGATTAAAATTAAAATCTGATATTTTATTATATCCTAACATAACTTTAGTTGCGTAGTTAACATAAGGTTCACCATATGCCTTGGCAATAAAAGGAACTGTTCTAGATGCACGTGGATTTGCCTCAATAATGTAAACTATATCATTTTTTACAGCAAATTGTATATTAATCAAACCAACTGTATTTAGCGCAAGAGCTATTTTCTTAGTATGGTCTTTTATTTGTTGAAGTACTAAATCACCAAGGTTAAAAGGCGGTAAGGTGGCATTACTATCTCCAGAATGAATTCCGCATGGTTCAATGTGTTCCATTATTCCAATTATGTAAACATCATTACCATCACAAATAGCATCTGCCTCTGCCTCTATTGCACCATCAAGATAATGATCTAATAATAATTTATTGTTTGGAATTTTTCTTAAAAGATCAACAACATGTGATTCTAAGTCTTCTTTATTGATAACAATCTTCATGCCTTGCCCCCCTAAAACATAGGAAGGTCTAACTAAAATTGGAAAATTCAGTTTGTCTGCCACTTGCAAGGCTTGGTCCGCTGTTTCGGCAGTATCAAATTCTGGATATGGAATGTTGTTGTCTTTTAATAATGTGGAAAAAGAACCACGGTCTTCCGCTAAATCTAATGATTGGTAACTTGTACCCAAAACCTTAATACCATAACGGTCTAACTTTTCTGCCAGTTTAAGCGCAGTTTGACCTCCGAGCTGAACAATAACGCCTTCCGGTTTTTCGTGCTGAATGATGTCGTAAATGTGTTCCCAAAAAACAGGTTCGAAATATAGCTTATCTGCGGTATCAAAATCGGTTGATACTGTTTCAGGATTACAATTTATCATAATGGTTTCGTAACCACATTCAGCGGCAGCCAAAACACCGTGAACACAACAATAATCAAACTCAATCCCTTGACCAATACGATTAGGGCCAGACCCCAATACAACAACTTTCTTTTTTTTAGATACAACACTTTCATTGTCTGTGTAGGTGTTACCATCTTTAGTCGTCATTTCACTCTCAAAAGTAGAATAATAATAAGGCGTTTTAGCCTCAAACTCTGCAGCACAAGTGTCTACCAACTTATAAACACGGTTGATGTGAAAGGCCATTCGTTTTTTGTACACTTCACTTTCCAAACAACCCAGCATATGGGCGATTTGACGGTCTCCGTAACCTTTTTGCTTGGCTTCTAAAAGCAGGGGTTTTGTAATGGTTTCAATATCGAAATTCGAAATTTCTTTTTCAAGAAAATACAGTTCCTCGTATTGTTTTAAAAACCACATGTCAATTTTGGTGATTTCGTAAATTCTGGACAGTGGGATCCCCATTTGA
>PKDP01000097.1 GCA_002862585.1 Flavobacteriales bacterium
CAAAATTTTGAACAAAATCAGAAAAAAGGTGTGAAAGTAAATAAATTTTAGTGAAATTTGATGGTTTGGATGAAAAAATGTGAATTTTGTCGTTTTGCCCCCTCCTCACTTGACGCTGAAGACATGAACAAGGTATATGAATTAGCTACAAACGTTATAGTTGAAGTTGAACAAGATTTAAAGAAATGAGACTTAAAATAACAATCGTATTACTATTTTTTGCTGCTTTAGTGAAAGCCGACTCATACTTGGATAGTCTATTCTTTAAAGGCAATGCACATTACATTGAAGAGCAATACGCTGACGCAATTGATTCTTATAATCAAATATTAGATTCTAACTACGCCTCTTTTGAGCTATACTACAACCTAGGAAATAGCTATTTCCAGTTTGGTAAAATACCGAAAAGCATCCTCTACTTTGAAAAAGCTTTACTTCTGGACAAAGGAAATAAGTCATGCCTAAACAATCTAGAATTAGCCAGAAGTAGAATTGAAATGATTGAGCCTATTCCTAGACTGTTCTACGTGAACTGGTGGAATCTATTCTCTTCATCCTTAAATTTGAACTGGTGGTCAGTTCTTTTAATCATATCTGTTTGGTCAATCTGCATTTTTATTGTCTTATTTTCAAGAAATAGAAAAAAATGGATTTTTAACGTCATTATAAGTTCAATAATCCTTTGTCTAATTTTTGCATTTGCAATGGTCTCGGCTAATAACAAACAAAATAAAGTTTCTGGAATTATAATGACTGACTCTAAACTATACTCCTCTTCAAGTTTAAAATCTGATATCGGTTTGGTTAAAGCAGGAAATAAAGCCATTGTAAAAGAAATATTTACCACTACAGAAAATAATGATGCTGTGTTTATTCATTTGGAAGACGGTCAAACGGCTTATATTAAAGCCTCTGAAATTAGATTAATCAAATGAAGATAGGTCTTCTTTCAGATACGCACTCTTACTTACACCCAAAGGTTTTTGAGCATTTTAAGGATTGTGACGAAATTTGGCACGCAGGAGATATTGGCTCTGAAGAGGTTATCGATAAGCTAAAAGCCTTCAAACCAACCAAAGCCGTAAATGGGAATATTGATAATCATAAAATAAGAAGTATTTGCCCTAAGGATTTACGCTTCAATTGTCAAGGCGTAGATGTTTGGATTACGCATATAGGTGGTTATCCCTACAAATATACACCTGCTATAAGAGAAGAACTTGACAAAAATTGCCCGAAACTGTTTATCTGCGGACATTCGCATATTCTAAAGGTGATGTATGACAAAAATCGCGACTTACTTCACATGAATCCAGGAGCTGCTGGAAAATATGGAATTCATAAATTCATTACAATGCTTCGTTTTGAAATAATTAATGGAGATATCAAAAACTTGGAGCTGATAGAACTGGATAAAAATTAACGTAATCTATCCGCAGATTGAACCAAAGATTCGTCTTTTTTGATAAATCGGTTAGCAATAAGAATCAATACATAAGGGATAATAAAAACAAACATGCCTTCTTGCGGCATACTCTCCCCTTTTGAGAAAAATAAGATGAAGAATGTAGCTGATACAAACAGTTTTGAAACCTGATTAAGCAATAATTGTTTTTTCCTATTTTTAAACTGAAAAATAGAATAGAGTAACAAGAAAGAGGAAATCAATATGGTAAGATGAGCATATATAGAGTCGTAAGTATAGCTCTCAATGTTATTAGCATCGACTGTAACGGCTAATAAATAGGTAATTGCTTGCATAAAAAGTATTGCGAAGAATAGGTAAATGGTCTGAACTCTTTGAATCATAACAGTAAAATTATAGGATGTAAAATTAAATCATTAAAATTAAACTCTAAACTTGTTTTAATACAAATTATTAGTATTATTGCACTCATGAAAGCCATCTTAGGCTAACTTTTTAAATAAAACACCCACTTTTTTCTTATAATTTACTTCAACAAAACATTAATATCAAATGATTGATATACACACATTAAACAAAAAATTATTACCTGAACTTAAAGAAATTGCAAAAACACTAGGCGTACCTAGATATCAGAAGCTCAAAAAACAAGAGCTAGTTTATGAAATCTTAGACGTTCAAGCTACTCAATTATCCCTTGAAAAAAAGACAGAGGAAGCTAAAATGAAGGTTACGCAAAATAAGCCAAAGCATAACAATACCAATAAAGGTAAAAACAATAATACCAATAATAACAGTAACAATAGTAATAATAACAAGAATAATAATAATCCAAACAACAACAAAAATCGTCCGCAAGATGATTTTGAATTTGATGGAATTGTAACTGCTGAGGGCGTTTTAGAAATGATGCCTGACGGCTTTGGATTCCTTCGTTCGTCAGATTACCATTACCTAAGTTCTCCAGATGATATTTATGTGTCTCACTCACAAGTTAGACTCTTTGGATTAAAAACTGGTGATACCGTAAAAGGTACCGTAAGACCTCCTAAAAAAGGCGAAAAGTACTTTCCGTTAATTAAGGTGAACAAAATTAACGGTAGAGACCCTAACATCGTAAGAGACAGGGTTCCATTTGAATTTTTGACCCCTTTATTCCCAGATGAGAAATTCAAACTTACAGATAATGGCAAAAGCTCCTTGTCTACTAGAATGATTGATTTATTCGCTCCTATTGGAAAAGGACAAAGAGGATTAATTGTAGCCCAGCCAAAAACTGGTAAAACAGTTCTATTAAAGGAAGTAGCAAACGCTATTGCAGCCAATCATCCTGAAGCATACTTGATGATTCTACTTATTGATGAGCGCCCTGAAGAAGTTACGGATATGGCAAGGAATGTAAATGCTGAAGTTATTGCTTCCACATTTGATGAGCCAGCTGACCGCCACGTTAGAATCGCCAATATCGTCCTTGAAAAAGCAAAACGATTGGTAGAGTGCGGACATGACGTAGTTATTCTCTTAGACTCAATTACTAGACTAGCTAGAGCCTACAATACTGCTCAACCAGCATCAGGTAAAATTCTTACTGGTGGTGTGGATGCAAATGCTCTTCAGAAGCCAAAACGTTTCTTTGGTGCTGCTAGAAAAATAGAAAATGGTGGGTCTTTAACTATTCTTGCAACTGCTCTTACTGAAACTGGAAGTAAGATGGACGAAGTAATTTTCGAAGAATTTAAAGGTACAGGTAATATGGAGCTGCAATTAGATAGAAAAATATCTAACAGACGAATATACCCTGCTATCGATGTTACTTCTTCAAGTACACGTAGAGAAGATTTATTACTAGGAAAAGAATTGACGCAAAAAATATGGGTACTAAGAAATCACCTTGCAGATATGACTCCAGTAGAATCCATCGAGTTTATGAGAGATAGACTACTTAGAACTGAAACTAATGAAGAGTTCATTGTAACGATGAACAGCTAATACTGATTAGTGTATAAGTTTTAACGTAATTTTCTTACCCACTTGTAATTCGGATAGAATAGCGTGTTTATTGTCTTTGTCTATCAACTCTATTCTTGTGGTGTTATTTACTATTTCTCCTTCGTTTTCGGCAATAATTTGAACAGTATTTACACCTTCCAATAGTTTGTATGTTATTGACTTCTTTTTGTTCTGCATGGGGTGATTTGATAATATTTTTTCGCCATTAATAATTACAGACATCTTATCGTTATCTTCAATCGCTGAATCCCACATCTGCATTTTGAATTTTTTGTTAGTCCACTCAATCGAATGTTCATCTCCAGATTTGAGTACAGTTAGATGAATATCATTTCTTTTAGTAATTATCTCTTGAATTTTCTGAACCTTAGCAATCTGTTTTTCTAGTTTTGCTTTTTCAGAAATAATAATCGTGCCACTAGCACACATTTCGCCATTCAAATAGTACCCTTTGAAACTCCCTTCAAATGTTTTCTTACTCTTTCTATTAGCCTCTATTTCTACAAAACAAAAATTACTGATAGGTTCTTCGGATAAAGTGGAAATTACTTGAAATTCTTTAACTCTAATTTCTTTTTAGAAATGCTTCCGCTAATTTCACTTTTAGTTTCAAAATTTGTTCCAATACCCGTAATGGAATATCCATTCAAAACACCATTATCATTATCGAATATGATTCTATAGCTAATAGGTCGGGTATTTTCAGTAAACAAAAAACCCATGTAATCAAATGATTGACCCAACATAATATAATGTGACAGGATGAAAAACCAAGCTAATAATAGTCTTTTGATGAATGTAGTCATTAATCGATCAAACTTATTTTTTAGTATCTTAGCAAATAAACCATAATTAAAATAATGAAAAAAATTATATTTATAATAACTGCATTATGTATGGTCAATCTTACATTCGCATCGTTCCCAGTTTCACATTCCTCATTAGAAACTAATATTCAGACTGATCAAGTTGATAATGTTATTACTCCAATTTCTACAGCTTCTGGCAACGGATCTGGTTGGGGTATTGCATCATTTGCATGTGGTTTTGTTGGACTTTTTGCTGGCGCATTAATCTTAGGACCTCTAGCCATTATATTTGGTGCACTCGGGCTTAAGAAAAAACTAAGAGGTTTAGCAATTGCAGGTTTAATACTGGGTATTTTAGAACTATTGATTATAGGTCTACTCATTGGTATAATATTAGCCGCTGTTTAGATGTCAATTCCATTTATTGTAAAAGCTCATCATTTTGAAGAGCTTTTTTTATGAAAATAATTTAAAAGAAAAATCATCAAAATCCATACCATCAAAATTTCCGGAACTCATCATTAGAAGGTTTTTGTTTTCCCAGTCATTTGAGATTAGATAAGCTTCTAGTTCATCAGTATTCGTAAAAACCTTTAAATCTTTTCTATCAAACGCTTTATTCACTTCATTTATACTTATTTCTTCTAATTTCTTATGCTCTATAGCTTTTTTACTAAAGAATACTATGGCTTCATCGGGAGTATCCATACAGCCTTTATACTCCTTCAAGAAAGCTTTATTAAGACTAGAGAAGGTGTGCAATTCCATACAAGCAATTAGTTTTCGATTTGAAAACTGCTTTTTCATTGCTGTTGATGTTGCTTTTAGCTTTGATGGAGAATGAGCAAAATCCTTATACATAGCAGACTTAGTGTTTTTTCTTACCAACTCTAATCGATTAGAAGCACCTTTAAAGCTTTGAATAGCCTCATAAAATTGTTCCTTACTAACGCCTAGTTCTTGGCAAACTAATCGAGCTGCATTCATGTTTTGCAAATTATGTTCACCAAATACCATAAGAGGAATTCTTTCATTGTCATCGACTAGATAACTTACTCCATTTTCAATTTCATGAGGTGGGGTAGCATAAGCCTTTAGTCTACATTTTGATTTTTCATTTGCTAATTTGCTCAAAACCTCATCCGTTTCACAATAAATCAGCACTTCTTTAACATCCTCTTTAAATATCCTGAACTGCTCAACGTAGTTTTCAAATGTTGGAAATACGTTGATGTGATCCCAAGCAATACCACTCAATACTGCAATATGGGGCTTATACCAATGAAATTTTGGTCTTCTATCAATAGGAGAAGATAAATACTCATCACCTTCTAAAATGATTATTGGAGCCTCTTTTGTAAGCTTTACCATTGTATCAAAGGCCTCGAGTTGAGCACCTAACATAAAATCACAATCTAATTGTATATAATTAAGTACATGCAATAGCATAGCAGTAATGGATGTTTTTCCATGACTACCTCCCATTACTACACGTTTTTTAGTCTTACTTTGCTCATAAATATATTCAGGATATGAAAAAATAGGAATATTTAACTCCTGAGCCCTTAACAGTTCAGGGTTATCAATTCGAGCATGCATTCCAAGAATAATAGCATCTAAGTCTTTATGAATTTTATTAGTAAACCAACCCATTTTTTCAGGCAATAAGCCGTGAGAATCTAATCGACTTTTTGAAGGCTCAAAAATAGCATCATCCGATCCACTTACTTCAAAACCTTTATGATGAAGAGCTAAAGCCATATTGTGCATTGCACTCCCTCCAATTGCGATTAAATGTACTTTCATTGATAAAAAATTATAAATCTAAATTATAGATAATTAACATTTTATACATTTGAAAAAATTAAACTTTTCAACATGAAAGTGTATACAATTGATACAGGATATTTTAAGTTAGATGGCGGCGCTATGTTTGGCGTTGTGCCTAAAGTACTTTGGAGTAAGACAAACCCTGCTGACGAAAATAATCTATGCCCATGGGCATTGCGTTCTCTTCTTATTGAGGATGGCAATCGATTGATTTTAATTGATAATGGAATTGGTGACAAACAAGACGATAAGTTCTTAAGACATTATTACCTTCATGGTGATGTTAATCTGGATTCATCCTTAAAAAAACAAGGTTTTTCATGCGATGACATTACCGATGTATTCCTCACTCATTTACATTTTGACCACTGCGGTGGAAGCGTGAAATGGAATAAAGACAGAAGTGGATTTGAAATGAATTTCAAAAATGCGAACTACTGGAGTAACAAAGACCATTGGCAATGGGCAACCCAGCCAAACAATAGAGAAAAGGCATCATTCTTAAAAGAAAATATTATTCCAATAGAAGAAAGTGGACACCTTAAGTTTGTAGAAAAAGAAGGTAAGATGTTTAATAATTTCTCAACTCTTTTTGTCAATGGACACACCGAAGCTCAGATGATACCACATATTCAATATAAAGGAAAAACACTTGTATTTGCGGCTGACTTGCTACCCAGTACAGGGCATATTCCTCTTCCCTATGTTATGGGCTATGATACCAAACCTTTGGTAACTCTTAGTGAAAAAGGGAAATTCTTGAACGAAGCAGCCGATAACGACTATATTATTTTCTTACAACATGATAACTACAACGAATGTTGTACTGTTTACAAAACAGAAAAAGGTGTACGCATTAAAGACACTTTTAAGTTAAGTGACATATAAATTATGCAACAAAAAAGTTAAGTAATACGTTAAAGAGAATATGAACAAAAGGCAAGCAAAACGCGGACAATTTTTAATTTCAGAACCTAGTATGGAGGATTTGAATTTTAAAAGATCTGTTTTGCTAATCACAGAACATAACAATAATGAGAGTATTGCCTTTATCGTTAATCAACCCACTAAGCTTTCCGTTAACGACTTAATTGATGATTTTCCCGACTTC
>PKDP01000079.1 GCA_002862585.1 Flavobacteriales bacterium
AGAGAGATTTATTTCCCAGGGATTTTAATGAAAAAAGAAAGAAAGATTCTATATATGTTGAGAATTCTAGGAATATAATTTACAATTGGAAATACAAACCAATTGGAATTTTTGAAATAATAAAAAATTTAGAAAATGTTATAGCAAGCACTAAAGAACAACTGATTAATTTATCTAAAAACGGTGATCATAAAATTGACCCTTTTGCGCCTGTTACATCTGTTGGTGAGTTGAAAACACTCTTTGAAACTATTGGTAAACCCACAATAACCTCCTTGGTACTTGGTTTTGTTGTTTGGGTTTTAATGCTATTGTCTTATTTTACATCAAAAAGAAGCAACAAAAATCGTAGAAAAAAAACTTCTACCGGTGAGTTTAGTATAACTATTGATTCAAAATTATGAAAGAAGAAAATTACGATCCAGATAAGTTAACCCCCGAAGAAATTTTAGAATTAATTTTACTTAAAAAAACTACTTTCGAAAAATTAAGAAGTTCTGGAACTTTTCCCCACAGTAAGCAACAAAAGGTTAGGGCACTTTTAAATGATGAAGATGAAAAAAGTTATACGGATGCAGATAGCCTAGAGGATTTAAAGAGGTACATGCAATTATTTCCAAAAGGACTACATTTTGATGAGGCTAGTAAAAAAGCTTTATCAATGGAAGAAGAAAATGATGCAGCCGAACAAAAAAGATTAGATGCCGAGAAAATAATTCACGAAATTGAGAGTGATTTAAATAAATACACAGTTGGAGAGATTAAAGATAAATTGAGTCCTAAAGATCTAAATCAATTATGTAATAGATTGGACTTAGATTTGAATTTAATTGATAAATATAAGGACCCAGTATTAGAATTTAACGATATTCCGGAGAAAGCTAAAGATATCCCCAAAGAATATACAGATGTGTTTTTTTGGGGTATACCATCATCTGGTAAAACTTGTGCATTATCGGCTATTCTAAGCACAATTAAAAAAAACTATACAATGGAGCCTCCGGACCTGGCCACAAAATTCGGGTCCGTATACCGAACAAATCTTGTAAATATATTCAGAAATGATTATGGTTACTTGCCAAATGCTACTGCCGTAGACAGAACTCAGTATATGCCATTTCTTTTTTATAAGCGTGGCGAAAAAAAGAAACGCAAAATATCTTTTTTTGAATTAAGTGGAGAGGTATTTAAGAATTTTAATGTTGTTGTAAATAACGCAGACACGAAAATAAGTGAAGAAGGCGAAGTTGAAATCAAAAAAACATTTAGTTTAATCGAATTATTATTGAAAAGCACCAATAAAAAAATTCATTACTTTTTTATTGATTACAAAAAAGAAAAAGAAGATACCTTAGATAATAATTTTACGCAGGAAGATTATTTAGGTGCAGCCGCTACTTATTTTAAGGACAGAAAAAATATTTTCAAAAATAATACCGACGCCGTATATGTTGTTATTACCAAGTCTGATGAGATAGACGGTTGTGACCGTCAGCAGAAGATGGAAAATGCCGAAAGTTTTTTGAAAGACAAGTTTGGTAATTTTTTGGAAATACTCAAGCGTCAATGTGATACATATTCTATTGATTTTAAAATAAAGTTATTTTCAATTGGAGATGTTTATTTTAAAAGAATTTGTCACATAAATCGCAGTTTTTCGACAGAAATAATAGAAGACTTGTTAGAACATGTCCCTGCTGTTAGTAATAATTGTTGGAGAAAATTTTTAAATAGTTAGTGCCTATGGATTTTGTTGTACATGGTACAAAAGGAGGATATAAAACTTTATTCAAAAGCAATAAAGCTTTAAAATCGTCTTTGTTTGATATAAGGTCTGATAACCCACCTGAATCTACAATTGGAGAAAAAGCTTATGCTATTAGATCTTTTCAAAATAAAATTATTTATTCCAAATATAAAATAGTTAGAGATGTTGTTGGGGACAAACGAACAGGTTTTATTGGTTTTTCTTTATTTGTATCTAAAAATGAGAAAATTGAGCCTCGAAATATATTAACACTACTTGACAGTATTTCAGGAAAATATTTTGAATTATATGTAAAGAATAATAATCTTGATTCATTGAACGAATCGTGGAGTTTTATTGAAGAAATAATAAAATTATACAACCCAATATTACGGCCAACAACCTTTGAAATTCTAAAATCAGGCTTAGTTAATGATGCTGTAGCATATTACAATACAACAGATGAATTAGAAAAAAATTGGCAAAAAGGTTTCATGTCCCATTTCACTAAATTCAAGCAGGTTCTTTTCATAAGTGAGGACTTAAGGGGTAGTGACAAAAACCCTATCAATGCAATTCGAAATTCTGGTGAAGTAATTGATATTAATAAATTTCCTACTACTCAGCAACCTCCTCCAATAAAGATACCTGAGACTACAGAACCCGAAAAGCCCAACTTTCCAGCTAAAGCTATACTTATATTATCAGCTGCTTTGGTTCTTGTTCTATCAATAGTGTTGTTTGTTGTTTCTATGGATTCAGATACAGACGGCGATGGCGTTAAAGACTCCGACGACCGTTGTCTAGATGTTCCTGGCCTACCAGACTTATATGGCTGTCCAGATACAGACGGCGATGGCGTTTCTGATGAAAAAGACCACTGTCCTGATGTTGCTGGTTTGCCAGCTTTAGCTGGCTGTCCTGATGCTGAAACAATCGAAGTTACAACAAGACCTACAGGGGAAATATTTGAATCGCCACAACCTTTATCAATTAGTGAAGAACTACTAGAGAAATTGCGTGGTAGTGAAATTTCCAAAGATAAGCTCAATGAACTTAAATCATCTCCTGATTTTAGAGATGATTTAACATTATCCAAATGTGTTGGCCTTTATCTTAAATTCTTTGAAGTTTCAAATAAAAATAAAGAAGAATATTATTCTAAACTCTATAAAAAGGTTAAAGAAGATGAAATTTTAAAGACAAGTCAATTAGAAAATTATTTACAAAATATTTCAGATCCTGTCGAAGGCCAAAATTTGATAGATATAATAGACGGTTCCTCAAAAGGCTTATTTAGTACATTGAAAGAATTTCAGGAAGAATTAAATTTAACCCAATGAAAATTATTAAATTATTTTTGGTTGTTTTGACATTAACTGCAATATGTATTGCAGTTTGTAAGAATTATAATGAGAAAGGCTATGACGAACCACCTCCACCACCTTTACACCCCCCCGGTTACTCTTTAGAACATATTAAAAATCAAATTGATTCACTAAAAAATTTACCTGCTTCTAGCTTTCAGCGTAAATTTTATAATACAATTATTACTGAGATAGATATTGAAAGACAGTTCTCTATCGAGACAAAAAAATCTCTTCAACACATGGCTTACACGGCATATACACATAATTTTATAAGAAATTCAAAAAATGTCTTCGGCGGTCAAACATGGAATGATAGTGATGTTGGGTTAATTAGATCTGAGGTAGAAGAATTGATGATTTCAAACTTTCTTGAAACTACGTCTCCACAGAACAAGGAACTTTTAGAAATAAAAAATTGTATAAATAATTATGACAATATAAAACGCTTTATATCCCTTAGAGGTTTTACAAGCAATAGTAGTGGTGAAACATTATTTGTAATAGGTATAAAGTTCCCCTTTTTAAAATTAAAAAGTAAAATTTCAAAAGTAGAAGTTTACCGAAGCCTTATTAATAATAGTGCTTTTTTAAAGAATAACACACAATTATCAATAGGTTTAAAAAGAATTAAAAGAGATTGCATTACCCTATACGAGGATTACGTTGAAAACAAAATTGCAGCTCATCGGGAATCATACAGAGTATGGAGCTCAGAAAACAAATATAGCGACTTCAATTCAGATATTACTGAACCACTGATCGAAGTTGTTAATACTTTCAAAAAAAATTGTAGAGATAACGGATATGATTATGATTATGACAGAATACAAAACGTAAAAAATGTTATCGATCAAATGGACGGTGAAGCTTATGATTATTTCTCTAAAAAATCAAATAATTAACATAAATATGACAAAATTACTTCTATCAACAACTATATTTTTTTTATTTTCTTTTTACTCATTTGCACAAGAAGATATCGTAGATGAAGTTGCAAAGTCCGCTGGGACTGAACTAACTAGACTTATAAAAGAAATGAATCCGGAAGCTATTTTCAAACAAAAAAAAATAATATCTGAACAAATCACTCAGATAAAAGATCTGAAGGAAAGAAATTTATCTTTTAAAAAAGAAATAGATAAATTAAAATCAGAGCTAGAAAAAAATAAGTCTGAAAACAAGAAAACTTTAAATAGTAGATTAAAAGCTGAAAAAAAGAATTTGTTGTTGAAAATTTCGGCCAGTTATTCAGGAAATACCCTAGAGTACCTTATTAAAAATTTGAATAAAATTTCTGTTAAGAGAGATGGAGAATTACTCATAGAAGAACTTAAAAATAATTCATTATTAAAAAAAAAGTTTGAAAAATTATTAGCATATTTTGAATCAGAACAATTACTTCATAATAGATATGAAGAAGCTGCAGTAAATTTAGCTATCAAAAAAGTTGAGCAAATAAGAGATTCATCAGTTTCAATAAGAAAATTAAATAATAACCTTAAATATTATGGTAAAAGGTATGAAGGTTTTAATGAATGCATAAATCAAATTAATGAGATTGATAGAGATGGAAATGCAGGTACGAATCAAGTCATTAAAGAAAAAAAAATTAAGCGAATTTCCTATGAAGTTGCTAAATACATAAAAGATTATCAATTGACTTATCATAATTGTCCTTATATTTCCGAGGTTTTAATTAGGATTATTGACAATAAAATGCGTAATCCTGATAAAAATATCAATGAGATAATAAAAAATTAGATGAAGAGGATTATAATATTAATTGGATTATTATTTTCATCAACTTTATACCCACAAAATAATTTTGAGGAAGCACAGAATTGCTTTAATAATGGGGACTATGCTTGCGCTATAAACCAATATAAAAGTGAATTTAAAAACACTGATTATAAATTACAGATAAAAGCTAAGCTAAAATTAATAGAAGTTGAAAATATTGTTAAGCAATTAAAAAAGGCTCAAGATTGGTTCGATGATGGTGATTTCGACTATGCCAAAGCAACCCTCGAAAAAATTAATAAGATTAATCCAAGGGATCCTAATGTGAAAATTCTTATTAATGAGTGCAATCAAAAAAATGCTCCTTTCTTGGATACCAGTCCAAGTGATTTAATTTTAAGTCACGAGAAAAGTGTCAAAAACCAAATCAAGGTTAAAACAAACTCCGAGAGTTGGAAAGTATTAAAGGATCGTACCCCATCTTGGATTTCTACAACTTCAAATTCAGATATTCTTTTAGTGTCGTGTAAAAAAAACAAAAAAAAGGAGAGGAAGGGTGATATTTACATTAAATCATCTGATAATCTCGAATACGTAATAAGAATAACTCAAAAAGGCAAAAGATAAAAACTCATTCCTGTAAGGTTGTACATCTTAATTTAATATAAAAAAAAGATTTTGAACAGGTTCCTACGATTTTCATTTATTTGACTGAGTATGTTAGTTTCATCGTAATAGATGCGGTTTTTTCTCTTGATGTGGTATTAAAAGTTCCACCCCAAGAATGATTTTCCTTTGAGTTTTGTCCAGTAATTTGAAATATTCCCATTCTGGCAGATTCTAGTTTACCTAATTTACCCCCAGAGAATTCTGATATCTTTTCAGCTCTCAACCTTGCATCTTCAGTTGCCTTCGAAATCATTTGAATTTTGAGGTCTGCAAGTTTTGTATAGTAATATCTCGGAGCTTGTGAATAAAATTGAACCCCTTGATTCAATAATTCAGTAATTTCGCGCGATATTTTCTCAACTTTATAAACCTCACTTGACGATATTTGAACTGTTTGAGTTAATTCATATCCAACAAATTCTTCACCAATGAAGTCACCATCATTAGAGTACAGGCGTTTATATTTCTTATCTGTTTTTACTGCGCTGTATACAAGTTGCTGGTCTTTAATTCCTTTATTTATCAAATATTCAGTAACAGTAGATTTATTTTTCTCTAATGTTGAGTACGCTTTTTTTAAATCAATATCTTGAGTGCCAAATTTCCCATCCCATACAATTAAATCTGAAGTAAAATCTGCTTTCCCTAAACCTGTTACTCTTATTTCTCCATCTGCTTTTGCGCGGTCTTTGTATGCTTTACCCAAAAAAAATGAGGACGTAATTATTGCAATTCCAAAAATTATAGCGTTAGTGTATTGTTTCATCTTTTTTATTTAAAGTTAAAATTTTAATTGTACTATTTGGTTTTATTTGTTCATAATTTTTTATGTTCAAATTATAGTGGTTCATTTCAAAATCTGTAGTGGCCAATAATATTATAATCGAACAAACAGTCTTCAAGAACTTGTCCCGCACCAATATTGTGTACAATTTGATATCGTTTGTTGTCCTTAGAAAGGATATTTACAACCATTCCAATATGAGTTATTCCTCCGCCTAGGTCCCATGCAACTATGTCTCCTAGATAATAATCAGATTCATTTTTAGTAATTGGCAGCGACTTACCTTTACGATCAAAATATCTCATTAAGTTAGGCACCCTCCTATGGTCTATATTAGAATCCGGTTTTTTAAGTCCCCAGTTTTTTGGATATGAATCAAAATTCTCTGACATATCCTCATGAATTTCTTTTTGTAAGTCAAGCCCAATAGCTCTGAAGGTTCTAATAATGACATCTGTACAAACCCCTATTGTTTTTGGCACATCGCCATTTGGATAAGCAATAGAATAATAACTACCGTCATAAGTTACATTTGTTTTTATTAGTTCTAGGGCTGCTTTAGAAATATCCTGTGGATTAAATTGCTGCTGCGCGCTTAATATGTTTGTAATAAATAAAAAAGTGCAGAAAAGTCTAATAATTTTATTTTTCATAATTCAATTTTTTAATATATTATCAAAAAGTGTTCCGCTTCTTTGTTGTTACATAGGCGATTAAAAGTTTGATAAGAATCTGGAATTTTTCTCGGATTAGACTTTTTGTAATAATAAGAAAAAATCTATATTAGCGTTAAAAGTTTATATCTTATGAAGAATATCACACTTTGTTTTCTTTTTTGTATGTGTTTTTCACCATCCCT
>PKDP01000065.1 GCA_002862585.1 Flavobacteriales bacterium
AGGATTAAAAAATTTATTATCGACTAGTAAAGGAATTACTCTAGTGGATGATACAAAAAACATCCTTTATCCAATGCCCCTATCTTGCATTGGAAAGGACGAGGTTTTTGTAGGGAGAGTTCGAAGAGATGAATCTAGAGGTAATTCTTTAAACATGTGGGTTGTAAGCGATAATCTAAGAAAAGGGGCTGCTTTGAATGCTATACAAATCGCTGAGTACCTAATAGCTACAAATCTTTTAAAAAACTAGACAGCTTCTGTTAAACTCTCTATATGAAGAAAAAATATATTTTAATAATTTTAATAATTTTTGGATTTCAATATAACATTCATTCGCAAGAAGAGGGCAAAATATTTACAATATATTTAGTAAGACACTCTGAAAAAGATCTATCATCCAATAATTCAGAAGACCCTTCACTTACTAAGTGTGGCAAACAAAGGTCAGAGAATTTAAGTGTGTTTTTAAAAGATGTACCTCTTGACGCAATATATAGTACTCAATATAATAGAACTAAAAATACAGCTTTACCAACTGCTATCTCTAAAGATTTAGAGGTCACAGAATATGACGCACTAGAACTCAAAAGCTTTTCGAAATTATTAGTAGATAGAGAGCAAAATGCACTAGTCATTGGGCATAGCAACACAACAGGGGTTCTAGCCGGGCTATTGATCGGTAAAGAAATTGGCGCTTTTAATTTAAATATTTATAACCGCATATATCAAGTAGTAATGTATAATAAGCAAGGGCGGCTTCATTTATTAAATACAGTTTCAGACTGTATTGATTAAATCACAAATAAAACATTTGTATATTTAAGGCTGAATAATAACTTAAACAAAGACTTTATAATGACTAAAAGATTTTTTTTATCTATCCTTTGTTTAATATGTTTTCATTTTTTTGCTTCTGCTCAAAATGTAGAAATTGACAATTACTCTGTAAATAACTTGGGCAAAGTACAGCTGTCAATTCAAGCAGAATC
This sequence comes from Flavobacteriales bacterium, assembly GCA_002862585.1. GTDB lineage: Bacteria > Bacteroidota > Bacteroidia > Flavobacteriales > UBA7312. Next base: position 990 of record PKDP01000065.1, read on the forward strand.
TGGCAAATATTATGTGCTTCATGCTCAGCACAGCCCTACATTTAACTGGGCAACATCAATTACAATTGGTGTTGAAGGTACGATGGTAATTTCAGAACCAGCAGGGGCTTATCCACTAGAAAGCTATACTATAACAGAACATGACATGGGAGATCCCGATGATTATGATGGTGATGGTATAGATGATATTACTGAGTTTAATAATATGCCTACTGACGGGCCTCTAAACTTTGCCAGTCCAATTGATTTTGTTGATGGGGCTACTTCAATCCCAGATGCTGAAACATTTATGAGTTTGGCCACAGTGAATAATGTTGGCTGGGCTCCTTTTCTAGATGATCAATTGTATGTTAAGTTTGGGATACTTGATAGAGACACTTCCGAACCAAAAGTCTATTTCATAAATAGTAATACGTATACCATCCATGCAAGCTTTTGGAATGGAATTGACGCCTCTGTTAATGGTGATGATAGCTCTGGTGAAATAGTTTTTAATCCAAATGATATTCTTCCAAGTGGAATTATAGGCACCTACTCATTCAATTTTTCTTTTGGAGATGCTTATAATTTTGAAGACACTCAAAGAACCTATGAATTATTAGCTGCTAGTATGCCTTTTCTACAAAATAACATGAATCATTTCATCGGGCAATCTTCTGAAAACAGTCATATTAATAATTACGCTGAAGATTTTGTAGATTCTAGAATAGATGTGGTTTTAGAAACTGATGTGTTCGCGGAAATTAATTATGTGCCTTTTCATGTAGCTGAAGGATATGGGTTCTTCAAACACATGCAAGATCTCGGCGAAACTCCTGGAAGTAGAGATATTGTTCTTTACGACGCATTACCAAATTCACTCCCTAGAGTTGGGGGAATAATTACCTCTGTTATGCAAACTCCATTATCTCACGTTAACTTGAGGGCTATTCAAGATAATGTTCCAAATGCATATATATCAGACCCCTTATCAAATGATGCAATATCAAGCCTTTTAGGAAACTATGTTTATTATAAAGTAGAGAGCGAACAATTCGAAATAAGAGAAGCCACTTTAACAGAAGTTAATGAGTGGTATGAAGATCTTAGGCCAACAGAACCTCAGATTCCAATTCGGGACTTAAGCATCACTGAAATCATCCCATTAGATGATATTGAGTTTGACATGTCAACTGCCTTTGGGGCAAAGTGTTCTAATGTTGCAACCATGAGAGATTTTGGGTTTCCAGAAGTAACAATACCTGATGGTTTTGGTATTCCATTTTACTACTACGATGAGTTTATGCAATTCAATAATTTTTATGAAGAGGCGCTAGTAATCATGGAAAACCCTGTTTTCGTCAATGACATAAACTTTAGAGTTGAACGTTTAAACCTTTTCAGAGAAGATATTAAAGCGGCGCCTATGCCGCAGTGGATGCTGGATGACTTACAAGCCATGCATGATGATTTTCCTGAAGGAACTGCGGTTAGAGTTAGATCAAGTACTAATAATGAAGATTTACCTGGGTTTAGTGGTGCAGGACTATACACTTCTAAAACTCAATATCCTGATGAAGGTCATATATCTAAATCTATCAAACAGGTTTACGCTAGTATGTGGAATTTTAGAGCCTATGAGGAAAGAGATTTTTATCGTGTTGATCATTTTATGGCAGCAATGGGTGTTTTATGTCATCCTAGCTTTCAAAATGAACAATCAAATGGCGTAGGAATTAGTATTGATCCAATTTACGAGACGGAAGGCACCTTTTATTTAAATACTCAAGTCGGTGAATCGTTGATTACAAATCCAGAAGCAAACTCAGTCCCAGAAGAAATTTTGCTATATGAAGATCCTGATCAAGGAGGTGGTTATCTAGTATTAAGACTTTCTAACTTAGTCAACCCAGGTGAGTTAGTAATGGATCAAATTTATTTAGATCAAATGAGAGAATATCTAAGTATTATTCACGATGAGTTTGCAATTCTGTATGATGTTGTAGGCGCAGAAGGCTTTGCTATGGACATAGAGTATAAGGTTACAGAGGAAGATCAATTAATAATAAAACAAGCTAGGCCATGGGTTTCTTTCTGGGCACAGGTCAATTCCGATAACGATTTGGGAGTTAGCCAGTTTGTCTCCCCTGAATCCTCATCAAGTCTCAGCGACAGCGAGCTTGTGGCAATTAATGTTGCCAACTACGGATTAAATGAGATGAGCAACTTTGATATCGAACTATTGGTAGACGGTCAGTCCGTGGAAACTATCTCAATTTCAGATACAATTGAGCCTTTTAGTGAAGCTAATTTTCAATTTTTTGTAGAGCAAGATTTTTCAATTATAGGTGATTATAATTTAACCTCAGTTGTTAGTCATCCAAATGACGAGTACGAAAGTAATGATAGTTTAAGTATGGTTTTACGTAAGGTTCATCTTTTAAATGGAGGGATTTCTATAGGAGAATTGGAAGTTATTTGTGATGATGTCATTGAAATAGAGACTCTAGTCTCTAACCTAGGTGAAGAAACTATAACTGAACTAGAAATTGAACTGATGGTGAATGATTTAGCAATTGATATTATTGATGCAGAGGTAAATATACCATTCCAGCAGCAGGGTATCGTGACTATATCAATTAATGAAAACCTTCAAGAGGATAACAATATCACATTAAACTTATTGGCCATTAACAGCCAGCAAGATGAGGATCTATCCAATAATTCAGCTACTACAAGCGCAAATCTAGATTCAAATTATGATATTATTACGCTAGTAATAAATGCGGACGACTACCCACAAGAAACATCATGGAAGCTTCTAAACGAAACTAATCAAATCATTGCTACTGGCGCTTTAGATAATGACACAGAGGTATTTACTGAAGATATTTGTGTGGACTATAGTTCTTGCTTCTCGCTTTATGTTTATGACTCTTATGGGGATGGGATTTGCTGTGGTTATGGTTTTGGAGATTTTCTAATCTTAGATTCGTCTGATAATATTATTCTTGCCAATAGTGGTGAGTTTGACAACTTTGTACAGGAAGTTTTTTGCCTTGATGAGTCGGGTTGTGAAATTGCAGCCGACATTAATATATCTCCAGCAAACTCTATATCTGCTAATGACGGTACAATTACAATTAATGCAAGTTCTGGCTTAAGTCCATTTCAATATAGTATAAATAATGGCCAAACATTTTTTGATTCTAATACTTTCAGCAATTTAACTCCTGGAGATTATGATGTGTTTGTCATAGGGGCTACAGGGTTATGTACATTTGAACAAACCGTTTCTGTTGGGGCTTGTGACTTCACTTCAGCTAACGTAGTGGCAACTACAGCCTCCTCGGTGGTTTCTTCAGATGGATCAATTGTCATCACGCCAACATCTGGTGAAGGTCCGTATTTGTATAGTATTGATGGTGGGCAAAGTTTTGTTACAAACAACGTGTTCTCTGGGCTTGCTGTTGGGACATATAATATAGTTATTCAAGACTCGGCACAAATATGTTTATATGAAGAGAGTGTTCCTCTTAGAATTGAAACGATGGTGATTAATGAAATTAATTATCGATCAATTGATTCGTTTAACCCAGATGACTGGATTGAACTATACAATCCAGAATCAACAGTTAAGGATATTTCAAATTGGAAAATTAAAGATGACAATGATTCCCACGTTTTTGTAATTCCAGAGGGAACTCAGGTTGAAGCAAATGGATATTTAATTATCGTCAAAGATGAGGCTGATTTTACAACCGCATTCCCTGGCATTCCTTACATTGGCGAACTTGATTTTGGGTTTGGCGGATCTGACGAAGTTAGATTGTATAACTCTGACGACAAACTAGTGGATGAAGTAAAGTATGAATCTGAGTCTCCATGGCCCTCTTGTGCGTATGAAACTGGAAATACATTAGAGTTAATTAGCCCAGACTTAGACAATTCTTTACCAATAAGCTGGAATTGTATTAATGAAAATGGAAGTCCAAATTCGGTAAATAATAGCGTTCTGTACGTAGAAGATATGGCTTCCGGCTTAATAAAAATATTTCCAAATCCGGTAAATCACACACTTTATATCTCAGGAGATTCAAGCAACTATAATATTAAGGTTTATTCACTTCTTGGTCAGCTCGTGATTGCTGAATCTGATGTAAATGAAATTGATGTGAGCTTATTTACTAAGGGTGTTTACTTAATAAAAATAAGTAGTGAAAACTCTACAACAACCAAGCGATTTATAAAGTTTTGACTTAGTTAAAAGGTTAAATTAAGTTTGCTAGTTCAGCCCCAATGTCAGTCCCTATTGCAACACCCATTCCTCCTAGCCTGACCCCGCAATAAACATTGTTAGAAAGTTGTTTTGTAATTGTGGTTTTTTTGTTTCCAATTCCCATAATCCCACTCCATCTTTGATCAATTTCAAAATTGGTTTCAGGCAAAATAACGTCTGTTAGTAATTGCTCTAATTTAGATTGTATAGAGCCCGTAATTCCAAACTCGCTTGTGTTTTCAGCTTGAAAATCTAAATTTCTGCCTCCTCCTAATAAAATTCTATCATCGATATTTCTAAAATAGTAATACCCTTGTTCCAGATGAAAAGTACCAATAGCGCTTAAGTTTTTAATAGGCTTGGTAATAAGTGCTTGTGCTCTAGCGGGAACTACTTTTTGCTTAATTATTGCTTCAGAAAATCCGTTTGTTGCAATAAATAATTTATTACAACTTAAGCTAAACTGATCTGTGCACACCTGCACTGAAGAACCTATATCTTCATAATTCTCCACTGAAACATTATTAATAACCTTTATGTTAGACTTGAAGGCTTTGTTTAAGAGTGAATCCATCATTTCTCCAGTATCTATTTGTCCTTCAAATTTATTGAAAATTATATCATCTAAAGTATTCTTAAAATTAAATGTATTTCTGCTTAATTTAAACACCTTATCATTAAATAGTGGCTCCATTAGCTCGTTAATCTCATTTATTTTTGCTAAAGAATGATGTAGCTTATCTGTGTCATTTTCAAGAAATATTTCATTTCCCCCTAGCTGTTTGTATTTAATTTGCTTGTCACCTAAAAGATTTCTTAGTCTTTTTAACCCAGAAACTCTTTTTTTTATTAATTCATAAACCTCTAAAGTGCTGTGTGAATCTAAGTCACTTAAAATTTCTGTTAGACTTCCAAAGCAGGCAAACCCAGCATTTCTAGTACTGGCTCCATAAGGTAAAAGTCCTTTTTCTAAAACAACAATTTTTGATTTTGGATGTTTTAATCTAAGTTCTAAGGCGCAATTTAATCCAACTATTCCGCTCCCGACAATAACAAAGTCAATATTGGAAAGCCAGGTTTTGTTTTCCCAGTAAGAGAATTTCATATAAGCCTTGTATTATTAATTAGATTCTATTTCAAAATCTTCCATAAATTTAGTGGTATAATTGCCTTCAATATATTGTGAGTTATTCATCAGTTTCCTGTGAAAAGGGATCGTCGTTTTAATCCCTTCAATGATAAACTCATCTAAAGCTCTTTTCATTTTATTTATTGCTTCTTCCCTTGTTTGAGCAGTAGTGATAAGTTTTGCTATCATAGAGTCATAATTAGGTGGTATTGAATATCCAGAATAAACATGAGTATCAAGTCTGACTCCATGACCTCCTGGTAAATGCAGGTTTGTGATTTTTCCTGGAGATGGTCTGAAATTATTAAATGGGTCCTCCGCATTAATTCTACACTCAATAGAATGTAATTGAGGGAAATAATTATTCCCGCTAATTGGAACGCCAGCTGCAACTAATATTTGCTCTCTAATTAAATCAAAGTTTATTACCTGCTCTGTTATAGGGTGTTCTACTTGGATTCTCGTATTCATTTCCATAAAGTAGAAATTTCTGTTTTTATCTACTAAAAACTCTACTGTTCCAGCCCCTTCATATTTAATAAACTCGGAAGCTTTTACTGCAGCTTCACCCATCTCTTGTCTTAACTTATCAGTCATAAAAGGAGATGGCACCTCTTCTGTTAATTTTTGATGTCTTCTTTGAATTGAGCAGTCTCTCTCTGATAAATGACAAGCCTTGCCTCTTGAGTCACCAATAATTTGATTTTCAATGTGTCTTGGCTCTTCAATTAACTTTTCCATGTACATGTCATCGTTTCCGAATGCAGCTTTA
>PKDP01000066.1 GCA_002862585.1 Flavobacteriales bacterium
TCAAAGTAATTTTCAAAAACACCTAATCGAGCGGCATCTTTTTCTGTTGTCAAAATTAACTTTTCTTCTGAATCAATCTTTTTAAAACAGTCAATAATTTTTAAAACATCTCTTTTTTTATAGTGATAGTGGTCTCTAAATTCAAAGTGTTCACATATTTTAGCCTTCGAATCAACATAATCTTTTATCTTTTTAGAAGATGCTATGCCAGTTAATAAAACTATTTTTTTGTTGTCAATCTCCAAATCACCTTCTCCAAATAAATATTTTGGGGTTAAATATTCAATGTATGAATAGCATAATTTTTGATGAAAAAATGGAGCTATTTGTTCATTCAAACGGTATTCATCTAAGGGTAATAATGGAGAAGGAGATTTTGTAACAACAATAATATCGGCTCTACTTGCTCTATTACATGATTCTCTTAGATTGCCAAATGGAATTAAATAATCATTAATAAATAAGTTATCGTAAGTAGTAAGTAAAATATTCAAACCAGGCTTTACCCAACGGTGTTGGTAAGCATCATCCAAAATAATTAATTCATACTCCTCATGAATAATATTCTGTATACCAACATTTCTGCTCTCAGATACAGCTATTTTAACGTCATGAAATTTTTTTTGCATTTGTAAAGGCTCGTCTCCAACATCATTAATAAATGAGTCGCTTTCTACCCATTTGAAACCTGTTGTATCCCGACCATACCCCCTACTTAATACGGCAATTTTACTCTTATTCTCTAACAATTTAATAATGTACTCAACATGAGGCGATTTTCCACTCCCCCCTGTACACAAATTACCAACTGAAATAATTGGGACAGAATATTCCCTCGAAGAAAATAAGCCAATATCAAAAAACAAATTTCTGAAATAAACAAAAATTCCATAAAAAAGAGTAACAGAAAGAAGAAACAATCTTAGAAATGGCATATTATAATAAGGAAATAAATTTTCAATTTTAACAAATATATAAATTAATTATATGTTATTTTTGGTTTTATGAAATTATATGAAATTATCAATCATCTGGAATCAATTGCACCGCTCAGTTTGCAAGAAAACTACGACAATTCTGGACTGATTGTTGGTGATAAAAGTAGAGAAGTAAATGTAGCTTTAATCAGTTTAGATTGCACCGAGGAAGTTATAGAAGAAGCTATAAATGAGAATTGTGAGTTAATAATTGCTCATCACCCAATTGTATTTGAAGGTTTGAAGAAAATTACTGGCTCAAACTATATTGAACGCACCCTACTAAAAGCCATTAAAAATAATATTTCCATATATGCTATCCATACTAATTTGGATAATGTTAAAGAAGGTGTAAATGGAGCTATCGCAAATAAAATAGGTTTAGTAGATACTAAAATACTAAGACCCAAATCGTCACTTATTAAAAAGTTAGTAGTTTGTTGTCCATCAGATTCAGATCAAAAATTAAAAAATAAATTATGGGAAGCTGGAGCTGGTAATATTGGAAATTATAGTAAGTGTAGCTTTAGAAGTGAAGGTATAGGAACATTTAAAGGAAATAATGATAGTAATCCATCTATTGGAACTAAAAATACATTTCATTCTGAAAATGAAATTAAAATTGAAATGATTTTTCCAACATATTTGGAACACAAAATCTTATCAACACTGTTCGAGGCACATCCTTATGAAGAAGTATCCTATGAAGTGTATACTCTAGAAAATAAAAATCAAAATATAGGTTCAGGGATTTATGGTAAGCTCACAAAACCTATGAATAGCAAAGCATTTTTGAAATTTGTGAAAAATGAGATGAAAACCGACTGCATCAGACATACAGAAGTTTGTAAAGAAAATATTCAAACAGTAGCAATTTGCGGTGGTTCTGGCTCTTTTTTACTTGATGATGCAAAAAGAATTGGAGCGGATATATTCATCAGTTCAGATTTTAAATACCATCAATTTTTTGACGCCGATAATGAAATAATAATAGCCGATATTGGACATTATGAAAGCGAACAATTCACCAAAGAACTTATTAGTGATATTCTTAAGAAAAAATTTACTAAGTTTGCCACCCGTTTATCAAGTGTAAATACGAACCCTATCAATTATTTGAAATAATGGCAAAAAAGAAAGCTGTAACAACAGAATTTTCAGTTGAAGACAAACTTCAAGCATTACATAAATTACAATCCATCGATTCAGAGATTGACAAGATAAGAACAGTTAGAGGAGAATTACCTCTTGAAGTTCAAGATTTAGAAGATGATTTAAAAGGTGTAGAAACAAGAATCGAAAAAATTGATGCAGACATCACCGATAAAGAAAGCTTTATTTCTAAAAGAAAATTAGCTATCAAAGAAGCCGAAGAGCTTGTTAAAAAGTACAATAAGCAACTTGAAAGCATTAAGAACAATCGTGAATATGATTCTTTAAGCAAAGAGATTGAATTTCAAAACTTAGAAATTGAACTTGCTAACAAAAAAATAAAGGATAACCTTTCTAAAATTGAATTCTTAAACGAAACTAAAGCTAGTTCTACTGAGCATTATAATGAAAGAAAAGACATCTTTGAAGAAAAGAAAAAAGAATTAGATACTATTATTTCTGAAACAGAAAAAGACGAAAAAAGCTTATTAAAACAGTCTGAAGCTGCTCAAAAAGTAGTGGACGAGCGTTTATTATCAGCCTATAAAAGAATCAGAACTAACTCTAGAAATGGATTAGCAGTAGTATCTGTTGATAGAGATGCTTGTGGTGGATGTTTCAGTAAAATACCCCCACAGAGACAGTTAGATATCAAAGCTCACAAAAAAGTAATTGTATGCGAACATTGTGGTAGAATTCTAATAGATTCTCAAATGTTTGAAACAGAAAAGGCATAATTTATTTTTTAAACTAAATTTGTAGGGATTCTAAAATTAGAATCCCTTTTTTTATGCGTTTTACTTTAATTACCATATTTCACATTTTATTAATCCATTCAGCTTACGCTAATTTTGACTGGAACGAAAATTGCAAACAAGCATATACGAACACCATTCAGCTTAAATTTGATAAAGCAAACGGTATTTTAGAAAACGAAAGATCCCTCAATCCTACAAACTCATTAGTCTATCTTATTGAAAACTACGCTGACTATCTTAAAATTCAAATCAGTGAAGAAAAAAATGAATTTGATAAATTAAAATCTTTGAAAGATGACCGTCTGTCAATTATTAAAGACGATGATTCAGAATCGCCTTGGAAATTATATTCTGAAGCTGAAATTCATTTACAATGGGCGGCAAATAGACTGAAATTTGGAGAATACTTTACAGCAGCTTACGAAATCAATAAAGCCTTCCGACTATTAACTGAAAACGATAAAAAATACCCTCATTTTTTACCAAACAAAAAAAGTCTTGGAGTCTTGTACTCTCTTATAGGCAGTGTACCTAAACAGTACAATTGGGTTTTATCTATTATTGGTATGGAAGGAAATTTAGACAATGGTTTAAAACTTATGAGAACCACTATTGATAAAATGAAAACAGACTCTATATATTCATCAATGGTTGAAGAAACATATTTTTTGTATGCTTTCCTAAAAATGAATTTAGACAATAATCATATTGACTTAAAAAATCTTTTAGAAGAAATTGAAAACAGTGACTATCTACTTTTAAATTTTGCAGCTAGCAGAATAGCTACAAAGTTAGGACAGAATGACTTAGCCATTAGCATTTTAGAAAACAGAATAAAAGATAAAGACTACTACCCTTTTCATTATTTGGATTATTTAATTGCTGTTGGAAAACAAAATAAATTAGACTCAGACTGTATTGAGTACTTCGAAAATTATGTTCAGAATTTCAGTGGCTTAAATTACAAAAAGTCAGCCTTAATGAGAATAAGTTGGCAATACCTGTTAATGGATGATGAGCTGAATTTCAAGAAGTACAGAAATGAAGTTAATGACATTGGAGCTTTGTTTGTAGGAGCAGATAAAGAAGCTCAGGATTTCCATAAAAATAAACTTAAGACTCACAAAGAATTGCTTAAAGCCAGATTATATTTTGACGGTGGTTATTATGAAAATTCACTACAAGAACTTGATGCTCTTAACCTAAAAGAACTAGAAAACACTATTTACAATTATTTAGAATTTAATTATAGAAAAGCTAGAGTATACGAAAAATTGGAAAATACTTATGAAGCTATTAACTTCTACAAACAAACCATTGAAAAAGAGAAAAATGAAACTTTCTATTTTTCTCCTAAATCCGCATTACAACTAGGGTTAATTTTTGAGAAAAAAGGAGATAAAAACCAAGCTTCAAAATACTTTCAAAGTTGTATAGACATGCAAAATCATTTATATGAAAAAAGTCTAGAGCAAAAGGCAAAAGCAGGTCTTGAACGCCTCAACTAGAACTTCCAGCCCATTGTAAAAATCAAACTGTAAGATGTATTAGTAGTCTTATGAGCCGGCTCAAAAACAATACTATAAAGCGATTGTCCTTCTGAGTATTCCGAAAAAATATAAGCTAAATCTATATATCTATACTTTCCTCGCTTACCAATACCTAGTGTATAAGATGTCTTTTCATTTCTATACTCATCAATAGCGCCAACCATTTCATCACTAACCAATGGATTTTGATAAAAAGAATAACCTCCTCTTATTAATATCGGCGAAAGATTTAACTCTGCTCCCAATCTAGTATTTACTACATCTGTATAATGATTTGAAATGATATTTTCTTGATTAGTGAAATAGTCATAATCATCGCCATTTAATTGCATTGTAGAATAATCAACAAATTCAACATCGGCACTCAATAAAAGTTTATCAAGAATCAATGCCGCACTACCAATCACTTTCATAGGCGTAACTATCTCGTAGTCATAAATACCATAAGGTGAAGTATAAGAGTAGGCATAATCACTATCATTTAAACTATGTTGAGTCCTCATAATCATTTCCCACTCGTCGTGCATATCATTTAGAGTTGGAGAATGCCAAGCTAAACCAATTCTAAAATTATCATTAGCCCTGTATATTGCACCCAATTTTAAATTGATACCACTACCAGTTGTCATTTGATTTTCGTAAACATCAAAAGATTGAACCGTTGAATTAGTGTCAGCAAAATTTCGCTCGTTATATCTTGTTTTCTTTTGGTAATTAATATTTGTCAGTCCGATTGTACCTCCCAAATAAATTTTCTCTTGGTAAGAACCGGCATAACTAATAGCAAACTCACCCATAGAACCAGAAATAATTGTTTGATTAAATTGGTCTTGCTCAGTTTCAACTTCTCTAAAATAATTACCATCATCAATCCAACCACTAGAGTCCGTTTGCAAATCGATTAAATCTGTATCAAACGCACCCAATTCAAAGAACGGATCTAAATCATCAAGCGTATAACCCATTGCTGAAGCTAAATATACATCAACCAAAGATGAGTTTGAATTGTAAGCACTTTGAATGGTGTTTGAGCGAAACACCTTAGTAGTATTGTAAGCAAAACCCAAGTTTGTTCTTCTCCAATCTGATTCCTTAGACGCAGAGAGAGGAGCAACAAAACCTAACGAAGGTAAATTAAAGTTACCGGTGCTATTAATAATTTTATTCCCCCTGTAGTAAGATGTCATATCTCGACCACTTAAATTCAAAGAATAAGCAAAATCATAAGACTGATAGACTCCCAAACCAGCAGGGTTAGTACTGAGAACAGAAATATCAGCACCCAAAGCACCGAAGGCGTTGCCCATCGCTGCAGTTCGAGCAGTTCCGACAACATCTGTTTCGGAAAAAAATAAAGCATCTTGATGCGATTGTGCGTTCACAGACAAGGCTGTGACTATTAAAAATACACTGAAAATGTTTCTAATCATAACTTAATTATCTTGGTCTTCTACCACTACTTCCTCCTCTTGGTGAAGAGCTTCTTGGTGAAGAATTAAAAGATGGTTTTGAATATGTTTTATTGCTAGATGGTGTTTTTATTGAATTATCTTCAAAAGGTTTTTTAGTTTTCGATGGTTTACTATAAACAGGCTTTTTGTAAGACGGTTTAGAATAAGTTGGCTTATTATTCTGTGGTTTCTTGTTCGTATTAACAGACTGGTTAAAAACAGGTTTAGAAAACGAATCATTCACTTTTGAATTTGAATTAATGGAGTTGTTAATATTATTTGACGTTGGTCTCCTACTTCCAAATTCTGTGGTTTGCTGAACATTATAGTTCGGCTTTTTATCATTTTCAAAATTACCTTTTGAATAGGTCGCCTGTGGTTTTCTGTTTTTTACTTCTTGGCTGTATAATGAAGCAAATCTTTCTGGCGTTTTATTTTTATTATTCTCTCTAGGTCCATAATAAATACTATTGTTGTCATAAGAATTGTAATATGTAGGAGCATAAGCTAACGAACCACCATGATGCCCGTGATAGCCGTGATGTCCATAATAGCCATGGTGATGGTGATGATAGAAAGGATGGTAATAAAACGGACTGTAACCATAGCTATGATAAAATGGGTCATAATAGAATGGATCCCAAAAGTTATAGCCGTAATAAATACTAACACCGCAATGCAATGGATTGCTAGAGTACCAAAAAGAATTGGTGAAATAATTGTTGTAATAGCCAAAGCCAAAGCTAGGACCATGAAAACGTCTAATTCGTGAAGAATACTGATAATCGTAATAATCATCAGAAGCATACTCATCAATATAGTTCTCCTCCACTGAATATTCTTCCTCTGCTACTTCCTCTTCAAGTCTAATTTCTGTAGACTCTTGCTCGGCAACTTCAGCATAATTATCAGAAGTATAATATATTTCATCTTTGAAAGCCGATGAAGTTGTTTCAATAGTAATGCAGGATGAAAAAATTAAGATGAATGAAAATAAAATAAGGAATGGACTTTTCATAATGTATTTATTTAATGATAGCGAATCATTGAATGCTTATTCGCTAAAAAGTTTAATTTTGTCATACTTATAACGCACAATCAAGTGCAAAATTACAAACAAACTTTCAATATAAAAAATGGCAAAAAATTTCACTAGTCGAGCTGAGGATTACTCGAAATGGTACAATGAATTAGTGGTTAAAGCAGATTTAGCTGAAAATTCTGGTGTGAGAGGATGTATGGTTATCAAGCCTTACGGCT
>PKDP01000064.1 GCA_002862585.1 Flavobacteriales bacterium
TCCGAAGCGTATGCCGTAGCAGAGGTGGTTAAATTTGTAGATGATGTGCCTCCTGCAGCGTAGATATTGTTGTCGTCATCAAGTGCTAAAGAATAGAGAGCGTCATCACTACTTCCGCCCCAATACGAGCTCCATAAAATAGTTTCTAAGGAATTGTCCATTTTCACTAACACTCCATCTTGACCGCCATTATTAGCCGGTTGAATAAGGCTGTTTACAATAGGAAAGTCATTGGAAAAAGTAGACGAAGCAATGTAACAATTACCTTCGCTGTCAATGTCTATTTCGCCTCGCATTTGATCAGCATAGTTATAGCGTAAAGATAAAGAGCTGTTAAAGCCATCGTTATCAGTACCCCCCAAAAAAGTAGAGGACAGGAGTTCTCCGCCATCATCGCTTAAGCGACTGACATATATATCACAGCCATTAGAGTAGTTAACCCCCACTCCATTCACTGCTAGTTGAGGCCCTCCATTAAAAGTATTGTCAAATGCATTTTCTGTTACAGGAAAATCTGCAGATCCTGTGGTTCCTAATACAAACAACTCTTCCTCATACACAATAAGGCTATGCGGCACTTCATCTCCTGAACCACCTAAATAGGTAGAGTAAATTAAAAATGAGCCAGTCGTGTCATACTTAGTCAATACCACATCATTTCCTACAATACCACCGTTGTATGCGGTTTGATAAGCGCCAACCGTTATGGGGTAACCAATATCATAAGCTGTTCCTCCTGCATATAAAAAGCCATAATCATCATAGGTTGCTGTGTATCCAAAGTTACTGGCAACCGACCCTGAATAAGATGAAAATATCATTTCAGGGTCAATAATTAATTCATAATTAGGGTTGTAACCATCAGGGAAATCAAATGAAAGTTTTTTGTTTTTCAATATAAATTGGCATTCTACATCTACTTTTTTATTATCAATCCATTGATAGGCATGGGGTCGCTCTTCGGTAATGAGGTTTAAAGAGGTGTGAAGGTGTAATCGTCCTTCTCTTAAGTCGATTTGGTCAACCCCTTCTAACTTCATTTTTATATCTGAAGGTTTAGCGTTGGGGTGAACTATCCAATCGTATTTTAGTCCGTCTCCGTAGGTATAAATGGTGTAATCTATACCGTCATATAAATCCTTATAAGTTACTTTTTGGTACTTCTTTAAGTTCGATACTCTTTGCCTATTTGTGAAATAATTATGCTTTCCTTCAAGGGGCTTGGAGTATGATATTACTGGAGTGTTGGCCTTTAAAAATTCCCACCGATAAGCATGTGCTGAAAGGCTATCGTTTTGAGGCTTCGCCTCATGTTGATGTGTAAAAGATGAGGCCTCTACAAAATTAAACGTTAGAGCATTTTCTTCTAAAAATAACGCTCCGTTTACGATGTCTATTTTTGACTCAAATGGAATATTCCATTGTCCTTTATTCTCAATAAAAAAAAGGTTTTGAGCTATGGATGACCAAGAATAAAAAAATAAGACTGTAAGTATTCCCCTCATAGGGGTAAAGATAACGAATCTATAGGACTAAAAATCAGCAGGAATTCCTACTAATACATTCATTAAGCTGTCCTTTAAAATATTGAAGTCTGCTCTATTTTCTTCCTTAACGGGTTTTGAAGGGGGTAACTTTTGCTTGTAAGGGTCAACTTGTCTGCCATTTTTCCAAAAGCGATAGCACACATGCGGACCTGTTGCCAATCCTGTACTTCCCACATAACCAATAACATCGCCTTGCTTAACGTATACGCCTGGACGTATGCCCGATTTTATTTTTGACATGTGGAGGTACTGAGTGGTATAGGTGCTGTTATGGCGTATTTTCACATAGTTACCATTATTTCTTTTATACCTAGCGTGTGTAACAGTTCCATTGGCTGTTGAGAGAATAGGCGTTCCTGTTGGAGCAGCATAATCGGTTCCTAAATGTGCTTTTACTCTACCTGTTACGGGGTGTTTTCTTCGTTTGCTATAGCTTGAGCTTATTCGAGAGTAGTTTAATGGTGCTCGCAAAAAGGCTTTGCGTAAAGCCCCACCTTCATCATCAAAATAATCGCCATAGTTTTCCTGCTCTTCGAAGTAAAAGGCATAAAAATCTTCATTGGCATGGTTAAATAAAGCGGCATACACTCGTCCAATTCCTATAAATTCATCTTCTACATAGCGTTCTTCATATATGATTTTGAAGTAATCGCCTTTCTGTATTCTAAAAAAGTCAATAGTCCATGCGTAAATACCTGAAAGCTCCATCACTAAAGCTGGGCTCATATTATTATTTACTAAAGCATTCCACAAAGACGACTCAATTTTACCGCTTGACTCTTTTAGTCTAACTTCTATTTCTTTTTGTCCAGTGTAAACTTTGATGGTATCTCTGATATCAAAAACCACATAGTCAGTACTCGAGGTTTCATAAATAAAGTACTTAGCTTTTTGAATGGAATCATTAGAACATATTACGGTATAATTTTTACCCGCTTTGGCTTTTCTAAAATCAAAAATACCTTTTGATGCTCTTACAATCTGATCAATTTTTCCGTGATTGATATGATTGAGGTAGAGTATAGCACCAAGCGTTTGACCAGCTTCGACCTGACCTTTAACTACTTTAAAGGTGTCGACACAAATTCCATACTCGAATATAATTGGAGCAGAGGACTCTGATTCAATAGAATTACAAGATGAAAACACTATTAAAATACAGGCTACAATTCCAAATAAACCTAATTTAATATGTGTTTTTATCATTCTAGTTTTTAACTTTCGCTGAGGGCTTTTACAACCCATTGCCTTCCCCAATTATTCATTTCCTCCTCGGTCCACAACTCAGGGAAGAATATTCGCTTTTGAAAGCGTGGCGGTAAATATTTTTGCCAATTCGTTCCTCCTGTTGCATCAATGTCTTCCTTGCCTGAAGATAAATACCTAACGGCAGATTTATAGTGAACCAAAGGCCAGTTAACATTAACGTTCAAATCTAATAAACGAAGTTGATGTATCAAATCTTCATTTTGCTGTTCTTCAACACTCAATTGTTGATATTTAGCAATTAGATTTTTATCTCTGAATTGATGGGCTCTTTGAATAAACTGAGCCATGTATTTTTTCTCGAAATTCTCGAGCATCAAGGTTTTTTTGCCTGTCTTTACATCAATAGCTCCATCTTTCCAATAGAAGTGGTGAGCCATTTCTTCAATACTAGCGTCTTTTAGTTTTTCACGCTGTTCTTTGTCTGTGAGGTTAATAAGATGAGAACAGGAGATTTCAATTAATCGGTATTGTGCAGATTGGAAACCACTAGAGGGTAAGAGCGACATTCTAAACTTTAGAAATTGTTCTTTCTCCATGCCATTAATCATAATGCCAAATGAACTGGTAAGGACTTCAAAATAGCTGTTTATACGTTTTAGCCTTTCAACAAAAAAGTGTGCAGACAGGCTATCGTTCCAGCCCATATCTCTTCCGTCATCGGACAATTTCTTTCCATTATTAGAAATTTGTTCTACCTCTAAAAGGGCAAGTTTAAAGTACAACTCTGTGATTTGATGATAAATAATAAAAATTTGTTCATCAGGAAAATCGGTCTTTGGATGTTGTAGACTTAATAAAGTGTCAACATAAGTGTAATCCCAATAATGCAAGGGGTTAGCATACAATAGTCCATCTAGATATGCTGGTAAATCTTGACCTATTGAGGCATATTTCTTATCTAATTTCTCTAATTTTTCTTTAATGTCTTTTGTCAATTCCATGAGTCATTATTTTTTATGCATAGCTATCAATTAAATAAGTTTTGTGGTATGTTTGAAATCATACTACGATATTAACAATTTTCTTTGGGACTATAATCACCCTCTTTGGGCTTTTGCCTTCCAAATACTGAATTGTTTTCTCAAATGAAAGTACGGCTTTTTCGATATCGTCCTTGCTTAAATCTGCCGATAAGTCCATAGTAAAACGCATTTTACCATTGAAAGAAACTGGGTAAGTGAAGGCGTCTTCTTGTAGGTGCTTTTCATCAAACTGCGGCCATTGTGCTAGTGTTACGGAATCCATATTTTCTAACCTTTGCCACAGTTCTTCGGCGAAGTGAGGGGCATAAGGGGATATTAAAACCACTAATTGTGAGATGATTGTTTTATTTTTACTTTTTAAATCGTTGAGCTCATTAACGGCAATCATTAATGTACTCACCACCGTATTAAAAGAATGCCTTTCAATATCTTCTGTCACTTTTTTGATGCATTTGTGTAGTGCTTTTAACTCTTCATTGTTTGGCTCGCATTGTTCTATGTCAAAATTATTTTCGTCGTCATGTACTAATCGCCAAAACTTTCTCAAGAAATTATGAACGCCATTAATGCCTTTTGTGTCCCAGGGTTTGAATTGTTCCAAAGGCCCTAAAAACATTTCATACATCCTTAATGTATCGGCTCCAAATTTTTCGACTAAGTCGTCTGGAGTCTGAACATTATATTTTGATTTAGACATTTTTTCAACTTCAAAATCACAGAGGTATTCTTCGTTTTCATTCAAAATGAATTCGGCATCTTTAAATTCTTCTCTCCAGTTTTTAAAGGCTTCTATATCCAATACATCATTATTCACTAAGTTGATGTCAACATGTAGTCGACTGCATTTGTACTCTTTTCGCTTGTCAAAACTCACGAATGAGTTGGTGTCATTTATTCTGTAAACAAAATTAGAACGTCCTAATATCATTCCTTGATTTATCATTTTCTTGAAGGGCTCATCGAAACCAATAAACCCTCTATCGCACAAGAATTTTGTCCAAAAACGTGAATACAACAAATGCCCAACTGCATGCTCTGCTCCACCTATATATAGATCTACTTGCCCCCAATAATCTGCTTTTTCTTTGGAAACAAATGCTTCCTCATTATGAGGGTCCATATATCTTAAGAAGTACCATGATGAGCCTGCCCAACCTGGCATAGTATTGTATTCCATTCGTTCACCGTGAAAAATATTCCAGTCATCTTTATTCGCTCTCGCCAAAGGTGGCTCGCCTTGTTCTGTTGGCAAATATTTATCTACTGGAGGTAATTCAATACAGTTGTTGCTTGGCGTAGCCTTAGCTATTCCATCTTCATAATAAATAGGAAAAGGCTCTCCCCAATACCGTTGTCTACTAAAAATAGCATCTCTTAATCTGTAATTGATTTTTCCTTCACCAATTCCTTTTTCTTCAAGTGCTTCTATAACTTTTTGAGTGGCTTCTTTGGATGTCATTCCAGATAAGAAGTCCGAATGATCAATGATGGCAGATTTGTCTTCATTAGCCCCTTCACTGATATCCGTATCATTAAAAATATTTTTAATTTCTATGCCAAATTGAGAGGCAAAACTCCAATCTCTTTGGTCTCCACAAGGTACGGCCATAACTGCTCCGGATCCGTAAGAAGCCAACACATAATCGCCAATCCAAATTGGAATTCTTTCGTTGGTAAATGGGTGTATGGCATAAGCACCTGTAAATGCGCCACTAACGGTTTTCACATCTGCTTGTCTGTCTCTTTCAGATTTCAATGCTGCTGACTGACAGTACTTTTCAATCTCTTCTTTTTGTTCAGGTCTAGTAATTTTATTGACCAACTCATGTTCAGGGGCTAATACCATAAAGGTCACTCCAAAAATAGTATCGGAGCGAGTGGTAAACACATTTATAGATTGATCAGATTCTTCTATTTTGAAAGTGACTGAGGCTCCTTTTGATTTACCGATCCAATTACGTTGAATTTCTTTGATAGAGTCACTCCAATCCAATGTATCTAAGCCCCTTAATAATCGTTCAGCATAAGCTGTAATCCTCATCGACCATTGTTTCATTAGTTTTTGCTCTACTGGGAAATTGCCTCGCTCTGAACGTCCATCTTTTACCTCATCATTAGCAAGTACAGTACCTAATCCTTCACACCAATTCACCCAGGTTTCTGACAAGAATGTCAATCGGTATTTTTGTAAGATATCTTCTTTCTCATACTCAGAAAAAGCATGCCATTGTTCAGCCGTAAACTGCGGTGTGTCTTCATCACAAGCTGCCTTAACCCCCTTATTACCACTTTCTGAAAAAGCATGTACTAGTTCCTCAATTGGTTTAGCCCTGTTATCGGTATCACAATAAAAGGAGTCAAACAATTGCTTGAAGATCCATTGGGTCCATTTGTAATAATTGGGTTCTGAGGTTCGAACTTCTCTATCCCAATCGTAAGAGAAGCCAATTTTATCTAGTTGTTCGCGGTATCTGTTTATATTATTTTCTGTTGTAATGGCAGGATGTTGTCCTGTTTGAATGGCGTATTGCTCAGCAGGAAGACCAAAGGAATCGTATCCCATTGGATGCAAAACATTGTAGCCTTTATGCTTCATGTAGCGCGCATAAATATCTGATGCAATGTAACCAAGAGGGTGTCCTACATGTAAACCAGCTCCTGATGGATACGGGAACATATCTAGCACATAAAATTTAGGCATTGTATCAAGTTCTTCCACTTTGTAGGTGTTAGATTTTCTCCAATTGCCTTGCCACTTTTGTTCGATACTCTTAAAATCGTATTCCATTCCAAAAAATAATTTAACAGCAAAGTTAATCAATAGTCTAAACTAAGCACCAAAAATTATTACCTTAGCGAACGCAATGAAACAAGCTCAAGAAAGACATATAAAACGAAAGCTTAGAACTTCATCTCTGTCAACTATGTTGAGTATTTCTTTAGTGCTGCTAATGCTCGGCTCTATGGGCTTCATTTATATTAATACTAATAGACTTACAAATTACATAAAAGAGAATGTAGGTGTTAGTCTAATTCTAGAA
The DNA here is from genome assembly GCA_002862585.1 of Flavobacteriales bacterium. GTDB lineage: Bacteria > Bacteroidota > Bacteroidia > Flavobacteriales > UBA7312. The sequence goes on from PKDP01000064.1 coordinate 6,841, forward strand.
GATAATATAAAGAAAGTTGACCGATTTCAACTCCAAAAAAATCTAGATGCATCACCATGGGTTAAGAGCAGTCGCTTTGTAAGTAAAGATGAGGCTGCTAAAATATTAGAAAGTGATTTGGGTGAAGATTTTATTTCTTTTTTAGGCTTTAATCCCTTGTCAGCAAGTATCGAAGTCTTTTTAAATGCAGAATATGCTAGTGAACAAAACTTTATCGCTCTAGAAAAAGAAATCGAAGGCAATGAAATCATTAAAGAAATTATTATTCAAAAGGACTTAATAGATTCTATCAATTCAAACGTAAGA
>PKDP01000153.1 GCA_002862585.1 Flavobacteriales bacterium
GAAGCAGAAAGAAGACAAATGGGAGATTACGATGCCGAAGGTCATACAGATTTCTGGGCATTAAAAGAAAACAAACCGGCAATAGAGAATTTTCAAAAAGAAGTTGCTGAAGCCGAATTATGGGAAGCTGTTAAAAGTGGAAGAATTGAAGAAATCTACTGGGTGGGAGGAGAACCATTAATGTGGGAAATACATTGGCAAGTAATGGAGTACTTAATTGATAATGACTTAGCAAAAAATGTATGGATTCGTTATAATACTAATTTTTCTAGAACTACATATAAACATTGGGACTTAAGAGAGATGTTACCTCATTTTAAAACAGTTCAGATATGTGCGTCAATTGATGGCGTAGGAGAAAATGTAGAATACGTTAGACATGGAATTAAATGGGACAGTTGGATTAAAAACTTTAAAGACTTTCTATTTTTAAATGAAAAGTATGGAGAATACGGAATAGCTTTTGACCTAACAATTACTACACCAGGTTTATTCTGCCTTAAAGAAATGCTAGATTTAGCATTAGAACTTAATGTTCAGACACTAATTAAGACTACATTTGCATTTGATAGTTCTATAATGATGTGCCCCCAAGTATTACCTCGTGAATTGTATGATGAAATTCTAGATGATTTAATAGAATATATAACACCTAAAGTTGAAAACAACTATACCGTAGCAGATATGATAACTGGCTATGGCGTTTCAGTAGCTGTTGACCACTTTTACAACTTACACAACGAAAGTATAAAGGATAAAAGAATTATTATACAAGGCTGGGGGAATGTAGGCTCAGCAGCAGCATTTTACCAAGCACAATCTGGTGGAAAAATCGTTGGTATTATTGACCAAGAAGGAGGATTAATCAATGAAGACGGCTTTACTTTCGAAGAAATTCGTCAATTATTCCTCAACAAAAACGGTAATAAATTATCTTCTGATAAGATGGAATCATTTGATGAGATTAACTCTAAAATTTGGGATATTGGTGCAGAGGTATTTATTCCTGCTGCTGCCTCAAGATTAGTCACCCAAAATCAAGTTGAACGAATGTTTGAAGGAGGACTAGAAGTTATTTCATGTGGAGCTAACGTTCCTTTTGCCGACAAAGAAATATTCTTTGGAAGCATCAGCGAGTTTACTGACGAACGACTTAGCGTGATTCCAGATTTTATTGCAAATTGCGGTATGGCAAGAGTATTTGCATATTTAATGAAAGCTGATGTTAATATGACAGACGCAGCTATATTTGAAGACACATCAAACACGATAATGAACGCACTAAAAAAATCTCATAAGATAAATTCGACAAGAAAAAATATTTCTAAAACATCTTTTGAGATTGCACTTAACCAACTCATCTAAACATGACACTTAACGAGCTTTTACAGTATCATTTTTTAAGTAATTCAATGGAAAACTACTTGTGGTTTTTAGGATTTATTTTATTTGGATTAATATTCAAAAAACTAATTTCTAAATACTTAAGTCATATTCTTTTCCGATTACTAAATAGAGACGCATCAATTAATCTTGAGAAGTTTAACGACTTATTAATAAGACCAATCTCTTTTGCCTTATTTCTTTTCTTCATCTATTTGGGAGCATTGAATATCAGTTTTCCAGCGGAACTGACTTTCAGCAATGAAAATTTCAACTTAGAAAAGCTTGTTCATAAAGCATTTTCAATAGTTATGCTCTTTTCATTTCTAAGAATAGGACTTCGATTAGTTGACTATTTTGGAATAGTATTCAAAAATAAAGCAGAAAATACTGAGAGCAAAATGGACGATCAATTAGTGCCATTTGTAATAGAAATTGGTAAAATAGCCGTTTATATTATTCTGTTCTTTGTGCTTTTAGGTAGGGTATTTGATATTGATGTTACAGCATTAGCTGCAGGAGTTGGTATAGGAGGTATCGCTATTGCTATGGCCTCAAAAGAAAGTTTAGAGAATCTGTTAGGCTCATTCACCATATTTTTTGACAAACCTTTCGTGGTCGGCGATTTAGTTTCTACTGGAAGCATTACAGGAACAGTAGAAAAAGTGGGTTTCCGTTCAACTCGAATTCGCACTTTTGACAAAAGTATTGTTACCGTACCTAATAAAAATATGATTTCTGCCGAATTGGATAACCTAGGAAAAAGAAAAGTTAGACGAGCTCGGTTTTATATTGGTCTAACCTACGATACTTCTATTGATCAAATGAAAAAGGTCGTTAATGAAATTGAAACACTAATTAACAAGCATCCAAAAACTGACCAAGAAGGTAGAGTCAAATTTCAAGAGTTTGGAGCAAGCTCATTAGACATCATGGTTTTATACTATGTAAGCTCTACAAAATGGGATGATTTTATAGATGTAAAAGAGGACATTAACTTTAAAATTATGGAAATCGTAAAGAATAACAATTGTGAGTTTGCTTTTCCATCTACAACAGTATATTTGCAAAAATAAATTAATCAATAAATTAGTACATAATGATTTACCTTTCTATGTTAGTCGTTTTTGTTGTAGGATACATACTAATAGTCTTTGAACACCCCCTTAAAATTGACAAATCTGCTTCTGCACTAATTGCAGGCTCCTTATGTTGGGCAATTTTTGCACTTGGTTTATTTGAAATTGATATCACCTCCGATACCTTTACTAATTTCTTAAACTACTTTCAAACAAAAGACTTACGCTATACTAGTGAATACATTGCTGAGAACATCGATTATGTCAAACAGAAATTTGTATTGTTTGAGCTTTCTCATCACCTTGCAGAAATAGGTCAAATCTTATTTTTCCTCTTAGGGGCAATGACTATTGTGGAGCTAGTGGATGCCCACCAAGGTTTTGCAGTAATTACTGATCGTATCAAAACCACTAACAAGGTAAAGTTAATGTGGATTTTATGCATACTATCATTCTTCTTTTCAGCGACACTGGACAACTTAACTACAGCCATTGTAATGTCGGCACTGCTAACCAAACTCATAGAAGATAAAAAAGACTTGTGGCTATTTGCTGGTATGATTATCATTTCAGCCAATGCTGGTGGTGCATGGTCACCCATTGGAGATGTTACTACGATTATGTTATGGATTGGAGGTCAAGTTACTGCCGCCAATATTATTACTTCTGTAATTATTCCATCTATAGTTTGTATGCTTGTTCCTTTAGTATACTTAACGTTTAAATTAAAGGGAAATATCACTAGGCCACCCAATACAGAAGTCTTAGAACACGTTACAAACCCTACAACTCCATTTGAAAGAAAATTCATTTTCTTTTTAGGTGGTGCTGGACTATTATTTGTTCCTGTTTTTAAAACTGTTACCCACCTTCCTCCTTACATAGGTATTTTGTTGAGTTTAGGAGTTATGTGGCTAACTACTGAATTACTACACAGAAGCAAAAATCATGAAGCTAAATCTGACCTAACGGTAATTGGAGTACTTAAAAAAGTAGATGTTCCAACCATATTTTTCTTCCTAGGGATTTTGTTGGCTGTTGCTGCTTTACAAAGTATGGGTCATCTTAACGATATGGCTGTAATACTTGACAATACATTCGATGGTAATATATACGTCATAAATATTATCATTGGACTTTTATCAGCTATCGTTGATAACGTTCCTCTAGTAGCTGGCGCAATGGGAATGTATGAAATTGGAACAGGCGTTTTTGATGTTGATGGTACATTTTGGGAGTTTCTAGCTTATTGTGCAGGTACAGGCGGCAGCGTACTTATCATAGGTTCTGCTGCTGGTGTAGCCGTAATGGGTATTCTTAAAATTGACTTCATATGGTACATTAAGAAAATTAGTTTCTTAGCATTGATTGGCTATGTTGCTGGTGCAGCTACATATATATTAATGCAATAAGTACTTAAAAAAAGTCGTTTTTAACTAAACAAAAAAATATGAAATCATTGCTTTTACAAATCAATACTATCGGTGATACACTTTCGCAAACATCTGTTGATGGAGAAATTGTGGAGGAAAAAACACTTTCAATTCTTGAATTAATTACAAGTGGTGGTACTGGTGGAAATCTGATTATGATTACGCTTGGTGTTTTATCGATAATATCCGTTTACCTTTTTATTGAACGATACACTACTTTGAAAAAGGCAAGTAGAAAGGATTCTGGTTTTCTGAATAGTATTAAAAATTATATTCAAGATGATGATGTAAAAGCAGCGAAGACCCTTTGTAAAAACACAGATACTTCAATTTCTAGAATGTTAGAAAAAGGCATTGACCGTATTGACAAGCCAATGACAGATATTTCAGCTGCCATAGAAAATCAAGGTAAACTCGAAGTCTATGTACTCGAAAATAATTTAGCCAACCTAGCCACTATTGCTGGTGCCGCACCAATGATTGGTTTCTTAGGAACTGTAATCGGAATGATTGTTGCCTTTCACGAAATGGCAAGTGCAGGCGGCAATATAGACATCGAAATGCTTTCCAAAGGTATTTATACAGCTATGGTAACTACTGTGGCAGGTTTAGTTGTAGGTATCATCGCATACATTGCATACAATGTATTGGTTACAAAGGTTGAAAAAGTTGTTTTTCTACTAGAAACAACCACAACTGATTTTATGGATTTATTGCATAATAACAAATGAGTTTAAGAAGTAAAAATAAGGTAAGTGCCAACTTTAGTATGTCATCCATGACTGACATAGTATTCCTATTGCTCATCTTTTTTATGCTTACCTCAACATTAGTAAGTCCAAATGCTTTAAAATTACTTTTACCCAACAGTAAAGCTAGAACTCTCGAAAAGCAAACGGTTTCTGTATCTATAACACCAGAAATAGAATATTATATCGAAGACCAAAAAATTCCCTTCGAAGATTTAGAAAATCAACTCATTCAACTACTTTCTAATGAAGTTGAGCCTGCAATAGTTCTTCATGCCGATAAAACGGTAGACATAGAATTTGCCGTAAAAGTAATGGATATAGCATACAGAAATAAGTACAAAGTAGTACTAGCTACAAACCCCAAATAAATATAAATGTCTGTTACAAAAAGCAATAAAAGAAAGGCAATAATTGGAACAGTAATGTTTCATTTATTTCTTTTGATTTGCTTTGTTTTTCTTGGATTAACCTACCGCATCCCACCACCGCCAGAAGAAGGAATTACAATTAATTTTGGTTATCACAATTTTGGAAGTGGAGCTGAACAGCCAGAACAAATTATAGAAGAAGAGAAAATTACACCGCAAGAGGTAGTAGAAAACAATCCTGTAATTGATGAAATAAGCACCCAAGAAGTTGAAGAAACTCCTGTCGTAAAAGAGAAAATTAAGGTAAAGAAAAAACCAGAAAAGGTAGAAGAAGTCGAAGAAAAAAAACCTGAACCAGTAATAAACACTAAAGCCCTCTACGCTGGTAAAAAGCAAAACAACAGTACAAGCCAAGGTATTAGTGAAGGAAGTGGCGACCAAGGAAGTGAAGAAGGTGACCCAAAATCTAACGCCTATGTTGGTGGTGGGATTGGTGCTAATGGGGTTGCCTACAAACTTGGTGGAAGAACCATAGAAAAAATCATTAAACCCAATAATGATTCTCAACAACAAGGAAAAGTCGTTGTAACCATTCGAGTTAACAGAAACGGAAAAGTTATCAATGCCACACCAGGTGCTAAAGGCTCTACGACTACTAATTCCTATCTGTACAGTAAAGCTAAAGAAGCGGCACTAAAAACTACTTTTGAAGCTAACAGCTCTGCACCTGAAATTCAAATAGGTACTATCATTTACAACTTTAAGTTGAACTAATGACTTATCTAGAATGTATCGATTGGCTATTTCAACAATTGCCAATGTATCAACGCACAGGAAGTGTAGCTTATAAAGCCGATATTGGTAATATTGTATTGGCATGTCAAAAACTCGGGAACCCACAAAACACATTTAAATCTGTACATATAGCTGGCACAAATGGAAAAGGCTCAACCAGTCATATGATAGCCTCAGTTTTTCAAGAAGCTGGCTATAAAACCGGATTATATACTTCCCCACACCTCAACGACTTTAGAGAGCGTATTAGAATAAATGGCAACATGATAAGTCAAGTTGAAGTCATTGAATTCGTAAACTCCAACAAAGGATGGTTTACTGAAATAGGTATGTCATTTTTTGAAATGACAGTAGCTATGGCATTTCATCATTTCTCTAAGCAGAAAGTAGATATCGCAATTATAGAAACTGGTTTGGGAGGACGATTAGATAGTACCAACATCATCACTCCTGACTTATCAATTATTACAAATATTGGTCTTGACCACACTAATTTACTTGGTGATACTATTGAAAAAATAGCTATTGAAAAAGCTGGGATAATTAAAGAAAATACTCCGGTAGTCATTGGAAGAAATCAAGAAAATACTCTACCTATTTTCAAAAAAATAGCTGAAGAAAAAAATGCGCCTTTAATCATTTCTAGAGCTAGTACGCTAAAAACCGATTTACTAGGCAAATATCAGGTGGAAAATGTGTCGACCACACACACAAGTATTAATGCACTCATAAAATCAGACTGGAACGTATCAGTTAAAAATCTAAAAAAAGGGCTTTTGAATGTTCAGAAAAATACATCTTTAAAAGGCAGATGGACTATACTCAATAGTTCACCTCTCACTGTTTGTGATACTGGACATAATGTAGATAGTATAAAATGGATAAGCAAACAAATTAAAGAAACCCCACACAAACAACTACACTTTGTTTTGGGTATGGTCAGCGATAAATCCATTGATAAAATCTTATCCCTTTTACCAAAAAATGCCACATATTATTTTTGCAAGGCAAATATTCCAAGAGCATTGGACGAAAGTGAACTAAAAAAATTGGCTTCCAAATATTCTCTTAAAGGAACCCCTTTTTCATCTGTAAAGAAGGCATTTTCTTCAGCTAAATTGAAAGCAAATAAAAATGATTTGATTTTCATTGGAGGCAGTACATTTACAGTAGCCGAAATTTTATAACATACTTTTGAAATGAAAATTTGTGATTGATATAAAATCACTTATATTTGCCATCCATTTTGGGCGATTAACTCAGTTGGTTCAGAGTGCCTCCCTTACAAGGAGGAAGTCGGGGGTTCGAGTCCCTCATTGCCCACCAAA